>NZ_JBEYZD010000071.1:0-47729 GCF_040645895.1 Streptomyces olindensis
CCGGGCGGCCCGATCCGTCCGCGGGGCGTCGGCGCCGGTGACGTACTCACTGATCGCCCTGTGCTGCCTGCTCTTCCTGGCAGGGCCCGCCCCGGCCGCCGCCGGGGACGTCAGGGATCCGTCAAAGCCGAGGGCGCGGCCGTATGGGAGCCGTCAACGAGCGGCCTGATCCGGCCGGAGAGGCGTTTTGCTTCAGTCGTCCCTCTCACCGCACCTCACTCAGGAGTTCGCGATGGCCGACCTGGCCTTCGTCGTCACCGTGGTCGCCGGTTTCGCACTGGTGGCTCTCGTCGCCAAGGGGGTGACGAAGCTGTGACCGCCGAGAACGTCGTCGGCCTCGTCGTCGCCGTCGCCCTGCTGGGCTATCTCGTCCTCGCCCTGATCTTCCCGGAGAGGTTCTGAGATGGGTCCCGTCCTCGCCGGAGTGCTCCAGCTGCTGGCCCTCATCGGCGCGCTGGCGCTGGTCCACGTCCCCGCCGGCACCTACATGGCCCGGGTCTACTCCTCGAAGAGGCACCTGCGGGTGGAGAAGTGGATCTACCGGGGCATCGGTGCCGACCCGGACGCCGGCATGACCTGGACCGCGTACCTGCGCGGGGTCCTCGCCTTCTCGGCCGTCGGCGTCCTGTTCCTCTACCTGCTCATGCGGCTCCAGGGCATCCTGCCCGGCTCGCTCGGCTTCGCCTCGGTCGGCCCGGCGCAGTCCTTCGACACGGCCGTGTCGTTCGTGACCAACACCAACTGGCAGTCGTACTACGGCGAGCAGACCATGGGGCACGTCGTGCAGACCGCCGGTCTCGCCGTGCAGAACTTCCTGTCCGCGGCGGTCGGCATGGCCGTCGCCGTGGCGCTGGTGCGGGGCTTCGCGCGGTCCCGGACCGGCGAACTGGGCAACTTCTGGGCGGACACGGTGCGCGGTGTCACCCGCGTCCTGCTGCCGGGCGCCTTCGTCGCGGCGCTCGTGCTCGCCGCGTGCGGTGTGATCCAGAACTTCTCCGGCATCCACGAGGTCGGGCAATTCTTCCATGGGCACAGCATGGGTAGCCCGCAGCAGTGGAACGGCGGCGCGGTCGCCTCGCAGGAGGCCATCAAGGAGCTGGGCACCAACGGCGGCGGCTACTTCAACGCCAACTCCGCCCACCCCTTCGAGAACCCGACGCCCTTCACCAACCTCTTCGAGATCTTCCTGATCCTGGTCGTCCCGTTCTCGCTGACCCGCACCTTCGGGGTCATGGTCGGCTCGGTCAGGCAGGGCTACGCGATCCTCGCCACGATGGTCACCATCTGGCTGGGCTTCGTGGCGCTGATGATGTGGACGGAGTTCGCCCACCACGGTCCGGCGCTCCAGGCCGCGGGCGGGGCGATGGAGGGCAAGGAGGTCCGCTTCGGCATCGGCTCGTCCTCGATCTTCGCGGTGTCCACCACTCTGACCTCGACCGGCGCGGTGGACTCCTTCCACTCCTCCTTCACCGGCCTCGGCGGCGGCATCACGATGCTCGGCATGATGCTGGGCGAGATCGCGCCCGGCGGAGTCGGATCCGGCCTCTACGGCATGCTGATCATGGCGGTCATCGCGGTGTTCATCGCCGGCCTGATGGTCGGCCGCACCCCCGAGTACCTGGGCAAGAAGATCGGCGCGCGGGAGATGAAGCTCGCCGCCTGCTACCTCCTGGTCACCCCGGCCCTGGTGCTCGTCTGCACGGCGGTCTCCATGGCGCTGCCGACACCGCCGCACTCCATGCTCAACCCGGGCGCGCACGGCTTCTCGGAGGTGCTGTACGCCTTCACCTCCGCCGCCAACAACAACGGCTCGGCCTTCGCCGGCCTGAACGCGAACACCGACTGGTACAACACCACGACCGGACTCGCGATGCTGCTCGGCCGCTTCCTGCCCATGGTCTTCGTCCTGGCGCTGGCCGGCTCCCTCGCCGGGCAGCGGCCGGTCCCGGTCACCGCGGGCACCCTGCGCACCGAGAAACCCCTGTTCACCGGTTTGCTGGTCGGCGCGGTGCTGATCATCACCGGTCTGACGTACTTCCCCGCCCTCGCTCTGGGCCCGCTCGCGGAGGGACTGGCCTCATGACCACGCGCACCGAACCGGTGCCCCGCCAGGACGCGCCGACGGAGCACGAGCCGCCACAGGGCCGTGTGGGCGCGGGCCTCTTCGAACCCCGGCAGCTGCTCACGTCCCTGCCGGACGCGTTCCGCAAGCTCGACCCCCGGACGATGGTCAAGTCGCCCGTGATGTTCGTGGTGTGGGTCGGGTCCGTGCTGACCACGGTCTTCTCCTTGGACGACCCGGGCGACTGGTTCGGCTGGACCATCAGCGCCTGGCTGTGGCTCACCGTGATCTTCGCCAACCTGGCCGAGGCGGTCGCCGAGGGCCGGGGCAAGGCGCAGGCCGCCACCCTGCGCCGGGCCAGGACCGACAGCGTGGCGCGCCGGGTGGACGGCACGGTCGTTCCCGGCACCGAGCTGAGGGTCGGCGACCTGGTCGTCTGCGAGGCCGGGGACGTCATCCCCGGCGACGGTGACGTCGTCGAGGGCGTCGCGTCGGTCGACGAGTCCGCCATCACCGGTGAGTCCGCCCCGGTCATCCGGGAGTCCGGCGGCGACCGCTCGGCCGTCACCGGCGGTACGAGGGTGCTGTCCGACCGGATCGTCATCAGGATCACGACGAAGCCGGGGGAGACCTTCATCGACCGGATGATCGGCCTGGTCGAGGGCGCGGCACGGCAGCGCACACCGAACGAGATCGCGCTGAACATCCTCCTCGCCTCGCTGACGATCGTCTTCCTGCTCGCCTGCGCCACCCTGCCGCCCTTCGCGGACCACGCCGGTACGCACCTGACGATGGTGGTGCTGGTCGCCCTGCTGGTGTGCCTCATCCCGACCACGATCGGGGCGCTGCTGTCGGCGATCGGCATCGCGGGCATGGACCGGCTGGTGCAGCGCAACGTGCTCGCCCTGTCCGGTCGTGCCGTGGAGGCCGCGGGCGATGTGTCGACGCTGCTGCTGGACAAGACCGGCACCATCACGCTCGGCAACCGGCAGGCCGCCGCGTTCGTCCCCGTGCGCGGTGTCACCGAGGCCGAACTGGCCGCCGCCGCACAGCTGTCGTCGCTGGCCGACGAGACGCCCGAGGGCCGTTCCGTCGTCGTCCTGGCCGAGGAGGCGTACGGACTGCGCGACCGCGAGCCCGTCGGCGCCCAGTGGGTCGCCTTCACCGCGCAGACCCGGATGTCGGGCGTCGACGCCGACGGCCGCAAGATCCGCAAGGGCGCCACGGCCTCGGTCACTGCCTGGGTCCTGGCGCGGGGCGGCACGGTCGCCGAGGACGCGGACGGGATCGCCCGCCGGATCTCCGAGGCGGGCGGCACCCCGCTCCTGGTCGCGGTCGAGGACGCCGACGGCGCCCGGGTGCTGGGCGTCGTCCACCTCAAGGACGTCGTCAAGGCCGGCATGCGCGAGCGGTTCGGCGAGCTGCGCCGCATGGGCATCAGGACCGTCATGATCACCGGCGACAACCCGCTGACGGCGAAGGCGATCGCCGAGGAGGCGGGCGTCGACGACTTCCTCGCCGAGGCCACCCCCGAGGACAAGATGGCCCTCATCAAGCGCGAACAGGCGGGCGGCAAGCTGGTCGCGATGACCGGTGACGGCACGAACGACGCGCCCGCGCTCGCCCAGGCGGACGTCGGCGTGGCGATGAACACCGGCACGTCGGCCGCCAAGGAGGCCGGCAACATGGTCGACCTCGACTCCGACCCGACCAAGCTCATCGAGATCGTCGAGATCGGAAAGCAACTCCTCATCACCCGGGGCGCGTTGACGACGTTCTCCATCGCCAACGACGTCGCCAAGTACTTCGCGATCATCCCGGCGCTGTTCGCGGCGGTCTACCCGGGCCTGGACAAGCTCAACATCATGCGGCTGTCCTCGCCCGACTCCGCGATCCTGTCGGCCGTCGTGTTCAACGCGCTGATCATCATCGCGCTCGTACCGCTGTCGCTCAGGGGCGTGCGGTACCGGCCCACGAGCGCCGACCGGCTGCTGCGCCGCAACCTCACGGTCTACGGCGTCGGCGGGCTGATCGCGCCCTTCGTCGGCATCAAGCTCATCGACCTGCTCCTCTCCCTCATACCCGGGATCGGCTGACCGCCATGAACACCGCCCTCACGAACACCGCCCGGTTGCTCGGGGCGGGCCTGCGCGCCCTCCTCGTGCTGACCCTGGTCACCGGCGTCATCTACCCGCTGGCCGTCACCGGCATCGCACAGGGGCTGTTCCCCGGCAAGGCGAACGGCTCCGAGATCAAGGCGGACGGCAAGGTCGTCGGCTCGTCCCTCATCGGGCAACAGGGCTACAGCCTGGACTACTTCCAGCCACGCCCGGCGCACGGCCTCGGCGAGAACTCGGTCAACACCCAGTACAAGCTGATCCTTTCGGGCGCCACCAACCTGGCCGCCGACAACCCCGCACTCGTGCAACAGGTCGAGGACGCCAAGGCCGCGGTCATCAAGGAGAACTCGGTGCCCGGCCACCCGGTCAAGGCCTCCGAGATCCCGCCCGACGCGGTGACCTCGTCCGGCTCGGGCCTGGACCCGGACATCTCCCCGCAGTACGCCGCCCTCCAGGTCCACCGGGTCGCCGAGCGGAACGGCCTGTCCATCGCGGAGGTCCGCCGGCTCGTCGACGCGCACACCGAGGGCCGCACCCTGGGCTTCATGGGGGAGCCGCGGGTGAACGTCCTGCGACTCAACATCGCGCTGAGGGACCTCGTGGCGAGGAGGTGACGCCGCCGCGCGGGGACCGGAAGGCGCGCCTTTCCGGGGCCGTGAGCCGGGCGTGATGAGAGGGTTGCTTCATGTCCATCTCAACGTCCGGCCGACGGGTCCCGCTGACCGCCGCGGCCCTCGTCCTCGCCGCGGGCCTCACCCTCACCGCCTGCGGCGAACAGCGCGCACCCAGCGGCTCAGGGGCGCCTTCACCCAGCGCCGGGGGAGCCTCGCCCAGTACCACGGGGGCCTCGCCCAGTACCACGGGAGCCTCACCCAGCGCCGCGGGGGAATCGCCCAGCGCCGCGGGAGCCTCGCCGTACGTGGAGCCGGGGGCCGGTGACGGGGCCCCGCACTACCACGAGAACAACGCCCACCGGCAACCGGGCGAGATGTCCCCCGCCCACGCCCGGGACGCCGAGCGCGAGGCCGACCGCATCAGGCCGGTGCTCAAGCGGCTGTGGGAACAGCGCACGTGGGACCCCGCGTCGGTGCGGACGGCCCTGCTCCGGCTCGGCTACGAGGAGGAGCGCGTCGCCCGGGACGGCACCCGGCTCGGCGGGACGCTCACCGTCACGGGGATGCGCTCGCGCTACGAGAACGGCGGCTACGTCACGCCGGAGGGGGCGATGGTCGGACTCCGCGTCCACGACGACGCCTGCGTCACGGCCTTCGTGCAGAAGACGAACTTCGAGGCACGCGCCAACGGCCCCTACATGGAGAGCGGCTGCTTCCCGCCGCCCTTCGCCCACTGAGCGCTCGCCGGGCACCCGGCGACGGGGCCCCTCACCCGTCCGTACGCGCTGTGCAGGGCGCGCACGGGACGCGGCCCCCAGCATGGAGGATGCCGGGACGCCCGCGTCGGCGGGTCGGTGATGCCTGAGGGGACGGGCGGCTGCCCCGCCCGGTACGCGCGAGGGAGAGGTATGACCGACACCGACAAGGCCGAGACCCTCTCCGCCGAGGCCGAGGCCGAGGCCGAGGCGGGAACCGGCCGGCTCGCGCGGCAGCCCGCACCGGCCCCCGGGGTGCCCGACCTCCGGCGCGTCGGGGCGAACCCCGACTTCTGGTACCCCGTCGCCCGCTCGCGGAGCGTGCGCGGCAAGCGGGCGTTCGCGACCGCCTTCGCCGGCGAACGCATCGCGCTCTACCGCGGCGAGAGCGGCACGGTCCACGCCCTGGAGGACCGGTGCGCCCACCGGCAGGTGCCGCTCAGCATGGGCGTCGTGGAGGGCGACACCCTCCTGTGCTGCTACCACGCCTGGGCCTATCGCGGGGACGGCCGCATCTCGCGGATCCCCTACCTGTCCAAGGCCGACGGCCGGCCGCCGCGCGGGGTGCGCGGCTACCCCGTCCGCGAGGCGTACGGCCTGGTGTTCGTGTTCCCCGGCGACCCCGGCAAGGCGGCCACCACCCCGCTGCCGGACCTGCCGGCCTTCGGCTCACCCCGGTACCGGACCATGACCTACTCCCGGACGGTGCGCTGCCACTACTCGTTCATGCACGAGAACCTGCTCGACATGAACCACCAGTTCCTGCACCGGGGCGTCGTCGGCCGGCTCCGCCCGGAACTGCTGGACCACCGCAGCGACGCGCGGTCGGTGGAGGCCAGGTACCTGTTCACGCACGCGGGCGGGAAGCGGAACCGCGGCGCGAGCCTGCTGGCGGCCGAGGGCATCGGCGGCAGCGACTCCACCGACGTCATGACCATCCGCACCGAGTACCCGTACCAGACACTCGACCTGGTCCCGGAGAACGCCGAGCGCCCGGCCTTCCGCCTCTGGGCCGCCTACGTGCCCGAGGACGCCGAGCAGCGCACCTGTCACACCTACGGCCTGCTCATGATCGAGAAACCCCGGATGCCCGGTGCGCTCCACCTGGCGTGGCCGTTCATCAGGCGCTTCACCGAGCGGGTGTTCGCCGAGGACCGCATGGCCGTCGAAGCCGAGCAGCGGGCCTGGGACGAGCAGGGGGAGGACCGCAACCACGAGGTGTTCTCCCTGATCCTGGACGTCCGCGAGGTGCTGCGCGGCAACGGCGTACCGCTGCGGGCCCCCGCCTGCGGCACGGGCTCGCCCCGATGCCTGGACGCCACCGGCGGATAGGCCGGCGGGCGCCGTCTCACGGCCGGGGACGGGTGCGGTGCCAGCGGCGGCGGGCGTCGTGGCCGCGGCGGCCGGCGACCGAGGCGCAGCGCGGGCACTGGCGCCGCACCCGGTCCGCCGCGCCCCCGGACTCCGGGAAGGTGTCCGGCCAGCCGACGTGGGGGAAGCGGACCAGCTGGGAGCGGCTCAGGGCGAGCCCGCACACGGTCTCGTTGCGGCCCGGTTCCCAGGCGTGCACCTCCCCGGAGGGCAGCCGGCGCCGGCCCTCCTCCTCGTCGGTCCACTGCCCGGACGCCGCGACCGCGTACTGCCTGACGCGTGCCATGGCGCCTCCCGCCGCTCAGCCGGCCGCGTGGTCGACGCGCAGCCGCACCTGCTCCTCCAGACGCCCGAGGCTGGTGTCCAGCGCCTCGCCGACAGCCTGCTCGCCGGGGTCGTGACTGTCGTCGAAGAACGACAGGTGGACCGTCACCTCGCTGGCCCCGCTGCCGACGCCCGCGACCTGGAGCCAGCCCGCGTAGGCCCCCTGGTCGCGGGTGCCCCACTCGAGCCGCATCTGCTCGCGCCGGGCCTGAAGCAGGGCGGAGGTGTCCTCGTCGGTGCGGTCCTCGTGGACGGTGACGGCGGGCAGGTCCTCGGCCCGCACGTGCAGGGCGTCCGGCAGCCAGCTGTCCAGCCGGCCGACGTTCGCGGCCTCGTCGAAGACCTGCTCGGGCTGTGCGGGCATCGTCCGTGAACGTTCGTACTCGGTCATCGCGCTACCGGCCTCGCCTCGGGATGGGACAGCCCACCGCGTTCCCGGCCCGGCCGGGCCCAAAACTCAGGAAGCCTCCGACAGCGCCGTGATGCCCGCGTCGAAGGTGATCGGCGGTTCGAACCCCAGGTCGCGCCGGGCGGCTTCGACGCTGAACCAGTGCGGATGCAGCAGCTCGGCGACGAGGAAGCGGCTCAGGGCGTGGGTGCGGGCAAGTCCGGTCAGCCGCAGGGCGGACTCGCAGGCCGTCGCGGCGGCCCGGGCCAGCGGGCCCGGCACGGCGCACCAGGTGGCCTCGATCCCGGCCGCCCGCAGGAAGTGGGCGGTGATCTCGCGCAGCGGGCGGGGTTCGTCCTGGGTGATGAAGTAGGCGCGGCCCCCGATGGGGCGGCCCTCCCGGAGTCCGTCCAGGGCGAGCAGGTGGGCGTGGGCGGCGGTGTGCAGATGGGTCGTGTCGACGAGGTTCGTGCCGTCGCCGGGCATCACCAGCCGGCCCGCGCGCACGGCCCGTGCCAGGGACGGGGCGAAGTGCGGGTCGCCGGGCCCCCAGATGATGTGGGGGCGCAGCACGATGGTGGCCAGGCCGGGGGAGTGGGCGGCCAGGACGAGCGCTTCCGCGTGCGCCTTGGTACGCGGGTAGGCGGCCAGGTGCCGGTCGGGGTAGGGGCAGCGTTCGTCGGCGTCGCGCAGGCCGCCGGGCCGGAAGACGACGCTGGCGGTCGACGTGTGGACGAGCGTGCCGACGTGGTGGGCGCGGCACTGGTCGATGACGTTGCGGGTGCCGACGACGTTGGTCCTCCAGTACGGCGCGAGCGGCCCGCTGACCCCGGCGAGGGCGGCGTTGTGGATCACGGCGTCGCAGCCGGCGACCGCGCGGGAGACGGCGGCCGGGTCGGCCAGGTCTCCCTGGTGGTGCCGGACCCCGAGGCCGTCCAGGGCGGGGCTGGGGCGGCGGCCGAGGGAGGAGACCTCGGTGCCGCGGGCGACGAGCCGGCGGCAGATCTCCTGCCCCAGGAAGCCGCTTCCGCCGGTGACCAGGACCCTCAACGCCGGCCTCCTTCGGCGTACGCGGCGAGCCGGGCGCGGTCGATCTTGGAGTTGTGGCGGATGTCGGTCGGGAAGTGCGGGCGGAAGAGGACGGTGCCGATGCTCCGGGCCTGCGGATGCCCGTCGAGGGCGGCGCGCAGCGCGTCCACGACCGCCTCCTTCCGCGCGCCGCGCTCCGGTTCGACGCAGAGCACCGCCCGCTGCCGCCCGGCGGGCCCGACCCCGACGAGGGCGGTGCGGCGGACGCCGGGGGCCGTGTCCGCGGCGGCCTCGATGTCCTCGGTGGTGAGGGTGAAGCCCGCGCCGGTCACGAGGTGGGCCGTGCGGCCGAGATACCAGAGGCGGCCGTCGTCGTCGAGGCGCCCCAGGTCGCCGGTGCGATGCCACAAGGCCCCGTCCGCGACCGTCTTGGCGGCGTCCGTGGCGTCGGGGCGGGCGTGGTAGGCCGGGCTGACCACGGGCCCGGCGACGGCGATCTCCCCGAGCCCCGTCCCGTCCGCGTCGAGGATCCGGGCCCTGACACCGGGCAGGGGACGGCCCAGACAGGTGCCGGCGTGCCCCGGCGGCGGCTCGGCGCGCAACGCGCCGGCGTCGCTCGCGGCGACCGGCAGGCACTCGGTGGCGCCGTAGACGCTGAGGATCTCCGCCCCGGGCGGCAGGGCCTTCGTCAGCATCTCGACGAGGCGGGGGCGCAGGGGCGCGCCGAAGGACAGCACCCGCCGGACCGAGGGCAGCGTCAGGCCGTGGCGGACGCAGTGCCCGGCGATCAGGGCGAGGACCGCCGGTGAGCCGAGGACGATCGTCGCCCGGTGGCCCAGGAGGGGCCCGACGAGGTACCCCGGGGGCGTGCGGGCCGGGGCCAGATGGTCGACCTGCGGGGCGACGGTCGTCAGGCCGAGCAGCGGACCCAGCGCGGCGAACGGCAGGAAGCAGGACAGCAGTACGTCACCGGGCTCGGCGCGGAGCACGGCGTCCAGGGTCGCGAGCTGTCCCGTCAGGGTCGCGTGGTGGTATTCCACGCCCTTGGGCTGCCCGGTGGAGCCCGAGGTGAAGGCGATCATCGCCAGGTCGTCCGGCCGCGGACCCGGGGCGTCCGGCCCCGGGACGTCCGGCGCCGGGCCGCCGCCGTCCGGCACCGCCGACGGCAGGCCCTCGCCCAGCAACCGGCCCCGGCCGGGGAAACCGCGGCCGGTGACCAGGGCCGTACGGACCCGGCCGCGACCCCAGCCCAGGGCCCGCCGCGCCACATGGGCCAGGGGCTCCCCGATGAACACGCCGGGGGCGATCTCGTCCAGGCAGCGCCGCACCTCCGCGCGCGGCTCGATCAGTACGGGGACGGCGCCGAGCGAGACCAGCGCGTAGACGGACGCCACGAGTCCGTAGGCGTCCCGCGTCATGACCACGGCCTTGTCGCCGCGCCGTACCCCGGCCGCCCGGAGCGCGTCGGCGGTGCGGCGGCAGCCGTCCAGCAGTTGGGCGGCCGTCACCTCCTCGGTGCGCAGGGTGCCGGCGCAGCGCACGAGCACGGTCGCCCGCGGGCACTCGGTCAGCCGGGCCAGGCGGGTGAAGACGCTGTCGGGTGCGACGGTCATCGCTGTCCTCGCAGGAAGTCGCGGATGTGGACGCCGAGTTCGGCTCCGGCGTCGTCCATCACCAGATGGCCGGCGCGGGGGAAGCGGTGGACGGTGGCGTGCGGGTGGCGGCGGATCCACTCGGCGAGGACCAGCGGCGTGAAGACCGGATCGCGCATGCCCCAGCCGATGAACATGGGCAGCCGTCCGGGGTCGTCCGCCCCCTCGGGCGGGGTGAGCAGCCGCCACGCCGCGTCCCCGGGGTTCCGGGGGATCGCGCGGACGAACTCCGTGATCGCCCGGCGGTTGTCGCGGCGGAGATGGGGCAGCAGGTAGGCGCGCCGCTCGGCGGCGCTGAGCCGGTGGGTCACGCCGAGCCGGACCGTGGCCCGGGCGAAGGCGTTGGTGGCGTGGACGGCGGCGGCCACCGGCCGGTGGTCCCGGATCCAGCGCAGGTAGAACGGCAGGCGGTACCCCTCGGGCCAGGGGAAGGCGATGGTGTTGAGGACCACCAGGCGGGAGACCACCCCCGGGTTGCGCAGGAGCCAGGCGAAGCCGAGCGGGCCGCCCCAGTCGTGCACGACGAACGTCCAGCCCCGCGGCGGGACGCCCTCGTCACGGACCAGGTGGCGGTAGAGGGCGTCCAGATGGTCCAGTTGGTGCAGATAGCGGCCCGTCGGGTCGGACGGCGACGCCAGGTGCTGCGACAGGCCGAGGCCGGGCAGGTCCGGGGCCAGGCACCGGGCGTGCGGGACGAGCGTGGGCAGCAGTTTGCGCCAGGCGTAGCTCCAGGTGGGGTTGCCGTGCAGGAACAGCAGCGGCGCGCCCGTGCCCACGTCGAGGTAGTGCTGGCCGGTCGAGGGAACGAGCCGCCAGTGCTCACGCGCCGGGTAGCCGGGCAGCAGTTCCTGCAGGACGGAGGTGCGCGTGGCGGCGGACATGCGCCGGTTGTCGGCGGTCACCAGCGGACCAGCGCCAGACCGAAGCTCATGCCGCTGGCCAGGCCGAGCATCGCCACGGTGTCGCCGGGCTCGATGCGGTCGGTCTCCCGCGCCTTGACCAGTTGCAGCGGCAGGGACGCCGCGGCGCAGTTGCCGTGCTCGGCGACGGCGGGCATGCACCGGTCGGCGGGCAGGGGGAGCCTGTCGACCATCTCCTGGTAGTGCGGCACGCCGATCTGGTGGAAGGCGATGAAGGCGCTGGAGCGGACCGCGTCCAACTCCCGCTCCGCCGCCTGCCGCAGGAACGAAAGGCCCTCCACCGCGGTCGTGCGCAGCAGGTCGCCGTTGAGGCGGATCGTCAGGTGCTCGTCGTCGAACGCCCGCGGGTGCATGGAGCCGCCGCCGCTCACCGTGCAGGCGTTCCAGGCGGTGGAGTCCGCCGCGAAGCGCAGGGTGAGCACCCCGGGGTCGTCGTCCCCGGCGGGCCCGGCGGTCAGGAGCAGGGCGGCGCCGGCGTCGGAGACCGTGTAGCCGGGCATGGCCCGCAACAGGGCCTCGTGGTCAGGGACGTGCCAGCGCGTGACCATGGATCCGACCTCGCCGCAGGTGATGAGCACCGTGCGGTAGCGGCGCATGGCGATGAACGCCGTCGCCACCTCCATGGCGTTGAGGACGCTGTTGCAGGCGTTCTTCACGTCGAACACCGGGCAGGTGGCGCCGAGTTTGGCGGCCACCAGGTGGCAGGTCGACGGTTCGAGCATGTCGTGGCAGGTGGCGGCGAACAGCAGCAGATCGACCTGGTCGATCGTCGTCCCGGCCTCGGCGAGGGCCTTGCGGGCGGCCGAGACCGCGAGGTCCGAGGCGCACACCCCCTCCTCGCAGGCGTGCACCCCGCGCACGCCGGTGATGTCCTCCAGCAGGCCGGGCGGCGGGACGTAGGGGCTTCCGGCGGCGGCGATCCCGGCCCGGATCTCCTCCATGGTCCGGAAGCGGGACGGCAGATGGACGGCGACGGCTGTCAAGCGGGCACGCGGAGCTTCGAGCACCGCGCCACCGTAACGGCCGGTCACGCACTGTGACCTGACGATCACTCGTGTGGTGGACCGGGATCACACCCAGGGGTGAAACAAACCTTGGCCGCCGCGCCGCCAGGGCAGTGTCTCTCCGCTCGAACCGACGAACGCTGGGCAGCAGGGGGGCAGTTCATGGCGGTGGGACGGGACGACCGGTCGGTGGCGGTGGTGGGCATCGGCTGCCGGCTGCCGGGTGGGATCACCGGCCTGGACGGGCTGTGGGCGGCGCTGCGGGACGGGCGCGACCTCGTCGGGGAGATGCCGCCGGACCGGTTCCCCAAGGACCGGTTCGTCGATCCGGGGGCGGTCCGGCCGGGCCGCAGTTACACCGCCGCCGGCGGCTTCCTCGACGACATCGCGTCCTTCGACGCCGCCTACTTCGGCATCTCGCCCAAGGAGGCGGCCCATCTCGACCCGCAGCAGCGGCTGCTGCTGGAGATGGCCGCCGAGGCGCTGGACGACGCCGCCCTCCCCGCGGAGGCGCTCGCCGGGTCCGACACCTGCGTGTACGTCGGCGTCTCCGACCCGGCCTACGGCACCGTCCTGTCGATGCTGGAGGACCACACCAGCCCGCACACCATGCCCGGCGCCACCCTGTCCATCGCGGCCAACCGCCTGTCGTACGCCTTCGACCTGCGCGGCCCCAGCATGGCCGTCGACACGGCCTGTTCCTCGTCCCTGGTGGCGCTGGACCGCGCCTGCCGCACCCTGCGGGAGGGCACCAGCCGCGTCGCCCTGGCCGGCGGTGTCAACGTCCTCATGAACCCGTTCTCGTTCGCCGGGTTCTCCTACGCCGGGATGCTGTCGCGGCGCGGCCGGTGCGCGGCCTTCTCCGCCGAGGCCGACGGCTTCGTGCGGGCCGAGGGCGGCGCGGTGCTCGTGCTGAAGCGGCTGGCGGACGCGGTGGCCGACGGCGACCGGATCCACGCCGTCCTCGCCGGCACCGGCAGCAACTGCGACGGCCGCACCACCGGCATGACACTGCCCAGCTCCCAAGGGCAGGAGGCGCTGTTGCGGGCGGTGTGCGAGGAGGCCGGCATCGGCCCGGACGACCTCGTCTACTTCGAGGCGCACGGCACCGGCACACCGGTCGGCGACCCCGCCGAGGCCCAAGCCGTCGGCCGGGCCCTGGGCACTCGGCGCGGCGCCGGGCCGCTGCCCATCGGGTCGGTGAAGTCCAACCTGGGCCATCTGGAGCCCGCCGCGGGCATGGCCGGACTGCTCAAGGCGATCCTGGTGCTCCGCCACCGGACCGCACCCGCCTCCCTGCACGCCCTGCCGCTCAACCCCGCCATCGACTTCGACGCCCTCGGCCTGGCACCCACCGTCACGCCGGTCGAACTGCCCCGCACGGCACGGGCCGCGGTGGGGGTGAACTCCTTCGGCTTCGGCGGCGCCAACGCCCACGCCGTCGTCGTACCACCCCCTCCCGGGCCGCCCGCGCCGGAGCCGGTGGACCGGCCCGTGCCGGTGGTGGTCTCCGCGCGGTCGCCCAAGGCACTGCGGGAGTTGAGCACGCGCATGGCCGAACGACTGCGCGGCGCGGCACCGGAGGAGTTCTACGACCTCGCCCGCACCAGCACACTGCGGCGCAGTGCCCACCCGCACCGTGCCGCCGTGCTGGCCGCCGACGCGGGGCAGGCCGCCGAGGCGCTGGAGAACCTCTTCACCGACGCGCCGGCCGCCGGGGCCGTGACCCGCGGGGCCGAGCGGGGCGCGGTGGCGTTCGTCTACTCCGGCAACGCCTCCCAGTGGCCGGGGATGGCCGCCGACCTGATGGCGGGTGAAGCGGTCTTCCGCGCCGCCGTGGAGGAGGCCGACGCCGCGCTGGCCCCGCACCTGGGCTGGTCGGTGGCGAAGGAGCTGGAGCGCCCCACCGCGGCACGCTGGGCGCGCACCGAGATCGCCCAGCCGGTGCTGTTCGCCGTGCAGACGGGCCTGACCGCACTCCTGGCCGCCCAGGGACTGCGCCCCGCCGCGGTCGCCGGGCACAGCGTCGGCGAGGTGGCCGCCGCCCGCGCGGCCGGGGCGCTCACCCTGGAGCAGGCGGCGCTGGTGCTGGCCCAGCGCAGCCGCACCCAGGCCACCACCGCCGGCCGGGGCCGCATGGCCGCCGTCGGGCTGGCCGAGGACGCGGCCCGGGCGGAACTGGCGCGCTTCGGCGGGGCGTTGGAGATCGCCGGGATCAACAGCGACCGCGACGTCACGGTGGCAGGCGACCCCGACGCGCTCGCCGCCCTCGGCGCCGACCTCACGGCCCGGGACGTCTTCTTCCGCGAGCTGGACCTGGACTACGCCTTCCACAGCCGCGCCATGGACCCCATCGAGGAACCGTTGTGCGCCGCCCTCGCCGGCCTGGCCCCCGGCACGGCACGGGTGCCGTTCGTCTCCACCGTCACCGCGACCCCGCTGACCGGCCCGGAACTCGACGCGTCGTACTGGTGGCGCAACGTGCGCGAACCCGTCCGCTTCGCCGAGGCCATGGCACGGCTCGCGGACGAGAGCGTCGGCATCGTCGTGGAGATCGGGCCGCACCCGGTCCTGCGCCCGTACCTGCGCCGTACGGGCCTGACGTACGTGCCGACACTGCACCGGGACGGGGACGGGCCGCGCGAGGCCACGGCCGCCGTCGCCGCCCTGCTCGCGGCCGGCGCCGACGTGGACTGGCAGAGGCACTTCCCGCACCCCGGCCGGGTCGCCGACCTGCCCGCCTACCCCTGGCAGCGCGACCGGCACTGGCACAGCTCCCCGCAGGACCTCGTCCTGCACACCAGCGGCACCGGAGCGCTGGACCACCCCCTGCTCGGCGAACGCCTGCCCGCCCCCCACCCCCTGTGGCACGGCGGTGTCGAACCCCAGATCGTGCCCTGGCTGGGCGACCACCGGATCGGCGGCGACGTGCTGATGCCGGCCGCCGCGTACGTGGAGATGGCCGTCACGGCCGGACAGCGGGCGCTGGACCGCCCGGTGGAGGTGCGGCACCTGGAGATCGCCCGCCCCTTCGCGATCGCGTGGCCCGACCCGGCGGGAGCCGCGGTCCAGACCGCCGTCACCCCCGCCGACGGCATCCTCACCATCAGCACCCGGGACACCCGCGACACCGAGGTCCAGCCGGCCGCCCGCGCCCAGGTACGCACCCGGCTGGGCAGCGCCCCCGCCCCGCTGGACATCGCCGCGCTCAAGGCCCGCTGCCCCCGCACCCTCACCGGCCCCGACTACTACGAGCACTGCCACCGCGTCGGACTGGACCTCGGCCCCGGATTCCGGCTCCTGCGCACCCTGGACGTCGGCGACGGCGAACTCCTCGCCCGGTACCGGCTCGACCATCCGGCCGACGGCTACACGGTCCACCCCGTCCTGCTGGACGGCCCCCTGCAGGCCACCGTCGCCCTGGCCGACCAGCCGACCCGGGAGGCCGCGAGCTATCTGCCCTCGGCCTTCGGGGCGGTACGGGTCTGGCGCACCCCCGCCCAGGAGGGCGTCGTCCACCTGCGGCGCCGCAGCCGCAGCGCCAACGAGATCTGCTGGGACATCACCTACGCCGACCTCGACGGCACCGTCAGCGCCGAGATCGACAAGTGCCGCACCCGGCGCGCCCGCGTCTCCGACCAGGCCCCGCTGACCGTCCAGCGCACCGTCCTGCGCGCGGCCCCGCACCCCTCGACACCCGCCCCGCCGTCCCCGCTGCCCCCTCCGGCCGACCTGGCCGAGGCCGCCCGGGACCGTATCGCCGCCGCCCGCGCCGCCTGGGAGGACAGCGGCCACGCGGCGTTCACCGCCGCCGCCGAACGAGCCGGCGCGACCCGCTGGGCAGCGGCCCTGCGCGGCCTGACGCCCCACCCCGACGCGCCGTTCACCATGGCGGACCTGGTCGGCCGGGGCCTGGCACCGCGCCACCGCAGGCTGGTGCGCCTGATGCTGCCCCTGCTGGCCGAGCACCACCTGGCGCAGGGCGACGGGGACACCTGGCGGCTGACCGGCGTCCCGGCCTGCCCCGAGGAGTCGCTGCGGAGCCTGGTGGCGGAGCACCCGCGGTTCGGCCCGGCCGCGCTGCTGATCAACAGTCAGCTGCGGCAGCTGCCCGAGGTGCTGCGCGGCGACGTCGACCCCCGCGACCTGCTGACCGTCGGGGAGCACTTCCTCGAACAGTGGCAGGAGACCGCACCCGCCCACCGCTACACCCACCGCGTGGTGCAGGCACTGCTCGAGCGGATCGTCCACCACTGGCCCGCCGACCGCCCGCTGCGCGTCCTGGAAGTGGGCGCGACCACCACCGCCCTGACCGCCGCCGCACTGCCGCTGCTCCCGGCCGACCGCACCCACTACACCTGCACCGCCCCCTCCAACGCCCCCTTCGCCCGCGCCCGGCACCGCTTCGCCGCCTGCCACTTCATCGACCACCGCACCCTCGACCCGGACGCCGACCCGGCCGTCCAGGGCTTCGCACCGGCGAGCTTCGACCTCGTCCTGGCCGGCGACGCCCTGCACACCACCGCCGACCTGGCCGCCACCCTGGGACACCTGCGCACACTCCTCGCCCCCGGCGGCCACCTGCTGGCCACCGAGCGGCACCACGACCGGCTCGACGCCCTGCTGCTGGGCGGACTGGAGTCCTGGTGGAAACGCGGTGACCGGGACCTGCGCCCCACCACCCGGCTGCTGCCCGGCGACGCCTGGCCGCCCCTGCTGGAGCGGTGCGGATTCACCTCCCCCTGGCAGACCGGGCCCACGGACCACTCGGTCGTGGCGGCCGCCGCACCGTCCGCTCCGGCGACCGAACCCGCCCTGCCCGGACCAACGCCGGACACGGCCTGGATCGTCGCCACGGAGACCGACGCCGAGACCCCGACCGCACGGGAACTGGCCGCCCTGCTCGGCCCGGCGACGGTCCTGACCGCGCGCGCCGACGCCGACGCGTGGACGGCGGCCCTGCCCGCCGGGGCCGCGCCGCGCATCGCGCTGCTCCTCGCGGAGGCCGACCCCCGACAACTCGTCGCCCGGACCACCCACCGCGCCGCCGTCCTGCGCGCCCTGGCCGCCGCCTGCCGTCCCCTGCCCGAGGACCGCGCACCCCAGGTGTGGCTGGTCACGCGCCCCACCGGCCTGTTCCCCGCCCCGGAACGCCCCGCGCACCCCGAGGACGCCGCCGTCTGGGGCGCCGCCCGCACCCTCGCCAACGAACAGCCCGGCCTCGGACTGCGGCGCGTCTCCCTCGACCGCACCACGGACCCGGCCGCCGACGCCCGGCGCCTGGCCGTCGAACTGCTCACCCCGGGCCCCGCCCAGGACGGGACCGACGGCGCGGACGAGGACGAGGTCGTCCTCACTCCGGCCGGCCGCTTCACCCCCCGGCTCGTCGAGTACCCGGCCGACGAGCCGCCCGCCGTCCCCACCGGCGCCCCCTACGTCCTGGAGGCCCGCGATCCCGGCCCGGCCCGCCGCCTGGTCTGGCGGGAGACGGCCGTCCCCGAGCCCGGCCCCGGGGAAGTCGCCGTCGAGATGCGCGCCGTCGCGCTGAACTACCGCGACCCCCTGCGCGCCAACGGCCTGCTGCCGCCCGAAGCCGTGGAGGACAGCCCCCTCAGCCGCGGACTGGGCACCGACGGCGCCGGGATCGTGTACGCCGTCGGACCCGGAGTCACGGACTTCGCGGTCGGCGACCGGGTGTGCGGCGCCGTCCCCGCGGCCCTCGCCTCCCACGCCGTCACCTCCGACTACGCCCTGCTGAAGATCCCCGACGGCATGAGCTGTACCGAGGCGGCGACCTTCCCCGTCGCCTTCCTGACGATCCACCACGCCCTGGTCACGCAGGCGCACCTGGCAGCCGGGGAGACGGTGCTCGTGCACGGCGGCGCCGGAGCCGTGGGCCTGGCCGCACTGCAGTGCGCCCACGCCCGGGGCGCCCGCGTCATCGCCACCGCCGGCACCGAGACCAAACGGAACCTGCTGCGCAGCCTCGGCGCCTGGCACGTACTCGACTCACGCAGCCTGGACTTCGTCCCGCGCGTCCGCGAACTCACCGAAGGGCGCGGCGTCGACGTCGTCGTCAACTCCCTCAGCGGTGAGGCGATCGCCCACGGCCTGGACCTGCTGCGCCCCAACGGCCGCTTCGTCGAACTGGGGAAACGGGACATCTACCTCAGCAACACGCTGCCGCTGCGCCCCTTCGACCGCAGCCTCACCTTCATCGGCTTCAACCTCGACCACGTCGTCCTGGACCGGGAGCGCGGCGCCCGCCTCATCGCCGACCTCGTCTCCCACATCGACCGCGGCGTCTACCGGCCGCTGCCGCACACGGTCTACCCGGCAGCCCGGGTGGAGGAGGCCTTCCAGGTCCTCCAGCACTCCCGGCACATCGGCAAGGTCGTCGTCTCCTTCGAGGACCCGCTCGACGAGCCCGTCCCCGTCCGGCCCGCGCCCCGCGGGCCCGCCCTGGACGCCGACGGCACCTACCTCGTGACCGGCGGCGTGAGCGGCTTCGGCGCCGCCACCGCACGGTGGCTGGCCGACCACGGCGCCCGGCACCTGGCGCTGGTCTCCCGCCGCGGACAGGCCGCCCCCGAAGCCCCGGCCCTGCTGGCGGAGCTGGCCCGGCGCGGCGTCCACGCCACCGCCCACGCCGCCGACGTCACCGACGAGGCGGCGCTGCGCCGGGTCGTCGACGCGGTCGACGCCACCGGCCACCGGCTGCGCGGTGTCGTCCACGCCGCGATGCACCTCGACGACGCGCCGCTCGCGGACCTCACCGACGACCGGTTCACGGCCGTCCTCGCCCCCAAGGCCGACGGCGCGGCCCGGCTCCACCGCCTCACCGCGGAGCACGAACTCGACCTTTTCCTCACCTACTCCTCGATCGCCGCCGCCGTCGGCAACGCCGGCCAGGCCCCCTACGCGGCCGCCAACGCCTATCTGGAGGCCCAGGCCCGCGCTCGCCGCGCCCAGGGGAGGCCGGCCACGGCCCTCGCCCTCGGCCCGATCGGCGAGACCGGATACGTCGCCCGGCACGCCATCGGCGACGCCATGGCCGAACGGGGATTCCAGCCCCTGTCCGTCGCCGAGGCCCTCGCCACCGCCGACGGCCTGCTCGGGCAGGGCGCCGACGTGGCGGGCATCGGCCGCTACCGCTGGGGCCGCGCCCGCCGCCTGCTGCCCGCCCTGGCCACGGCCCGCTTCAGCGGCGTGGTGCCGGCGGACGCCGCCCCCGACCCGGAGGGCCGGGCGGACCTGCTGCGGGAACTGTCCGCCCTGACACCCGACGACGCCCGGGCCGCCATCACCCGCACCCTGACCCGGCTGCTCGCCGCCGTCCTGCACAGCGACCCCGACGAGCTGGACCCGGCCCGGCCGGTGACCGACTTCGGCCTCGACTCGCTGCTGAGCACCGAGTTCCTGGTGCGGGCCGGCGAGCACTTCGACGTCCGCCTCGCGGCCGCCGAGCTGATGAGCAGCGACCGGACCCTGAACCACTTCGCCCGACTGGTCCACACCCGCCTGGACCTGACATGACGCCAGAGGCTCCCGGAGGCCGTCCCCCCGAGGGCGGGGAGACGGCCTCCGGGCCGGCGCTACAGCACCTCGGCCCGCCCGGCGGTGTCGTCGAGGAACCCGCCCGACTGGTGCTCCCACAGCTTCGCGTAGGCCCCGTCGAGCGCGAGCAGCTCCTGGTGCGTGCCCTGCTCGACGATCCGGCCGCGGTCGAGGACGACCAACTGGTCCATGCCGGCGACCGTGCTCAGCCGGTGCGCCACCACCAGCGCGGTCCGCCCCTCCATGAGCCGCCACAGCGCCTCCTGGACGAGCAGCTCGCTCTCGGAGTCCAGGGCGCTGGTCGCCTCGTCGAGCAGCAGGATCGGCGCGTCCCGCAGGATCGCCCGGGCCAGCGCCACCCGCTGGCGCTGACCGCCGGACAGCTTCACGCCCCGCTCGCCGACCATGGTGTCGAAGCCGTCCGGCAGCGCCTCGGCGAACTCCGTGACGTGCGCCGCCTCGGCCGCCCGCCGGATCTCGGCGTCGCCCGCGTCCGGGCGGGCGAACGCGATGTTCTCCCGCAGGGTGCGGTGGAACATCGCCGGATCCTGCGGCACGTAGGCGATCTGACCGCGCAGGTCGGCCTGGCGCAGCCGGCTGATGTCCTGGCCGCCGACCAGGATGCGGCCGCCGTCGATGTCCGTCATCCGCAGCAGCAGCCGGGTCAGCGAGGTCTTGCCGCCGCCGGACCGGCCGACCAGGCCGAGCTTCGTCCCGCTCGGCACGGTCAGGTCGAGCCCGTCGAACAGCGGCCGGCCACCCCGGTGCGCGAACGTCACCTTCTCGAAGCGCACGTCGGCGGCCCGGGGCCGCAGCGGCTCCGGGGCCGGCGGGTCGAGCACGGTCGGCGGGGTCAGCAGCAGCTCAGTGAACTGCGCCGCCTCCGTCATCGAGCTCTCCAGCCGGCGGTAGATCTGGTTGAACTCGAACATGATCCGGGTGGCGTTGTTGTAGTAGGCGAAGGCGACCACGATCGCCTCCACACCGTGCGCGCCCCCGCCGAGCATGACCGCCAGCAGCAGGCCCATGGCGTTGGTGAGCACCGACATCGGCGCGACCAGGGTGTCGATGCGCAGGTTGCCGTAGTCCCACGACCGCATGGTGAGCCGGCGCGAGATCGCGACCCGGGCCCGGTGCTCGGCGGCCTCGCGCTCCTCCGCGGCGAACGCCCGCACCGTGTCCATGTTCATCAGGCTGTCGGCGACATGGCCCGACACCCGGGCGATCGCCTCCTCACGCTGGTCGACGAGGACCTGGCGGCGCCGGACGAGGGGCACCACCAGCACCGCCGTCAGCGTGATCATCACCAGCAGGCCGACGACGAGCAGCGGTTCGTAGCGCCACAGCACCACCGCGCCGAACGCCAGCGGCACGAAGCTGCCCACGATCTGGAAGGTCACCGTGTCGACGAACTGCTCGAAACGGGAGGCGAAGCTGAGGACCCGCTTGGTCAGCGAGCCGGCGAAGTTGTCGTGGAAGAACGCGGCGTCCTTGGCGAACAGCTCGTCCATCCCGATCACGTACAGGTGCTCGATGCCGAGGGCGTCGAGCCGGTTGAGGCAGTGCAGGGCGACGCGCCACAGTGCCTCCGCGAGCAGCAGGACACCGGCGAAGCCGAGCACGTACGGCAGTGCCGAGGAGACGGTGACGTCCCCGGCGCCGGCCATGTCGCCGACGAGCTTGGCGACGATCAGCGGCGCGACGTAGTTGATTCCGATGTTGCCCAGCGCCGAGAGCAGCATCGCGGGAGCCGTCCACCGGCGGAGCCGGGTCAACTCCCGTCCGTAGTAACGAAGTGCGAGAAGTACCGAGCGCTTGCCCGGCTGGACCCTGCGTGTTCCAGGCGTTTCCATCCCACCCCTGTGTCGTCCTGTGGCCCGCCGCCACGCGCTGTGTGCGGGCAGGGGCCATCGCCGCAACGGATGTGTGGATTTCGGTTCGAGTCCGGAAGTGTCCCGCGAGCGCGACCGCGCAGTCCAAGTGTTTTCCGGCCCGGCGGTGGTGTCCGGGGAGCGCCAAGGGGCACGGCGGGCGGACTCAGGACGCGGGGTCGCTGTGCGGGCGCAGGGTGAAGACCTGGTCGAGACCGACGAGGGTGAGGACCCGCAGCAGGTGCGCCGGCACGGCGGCGAGGACGGCGTCGGTCTCGGCGGCCAGGGCGTGCTGGCGGGCGGCGAGGAGGGCGGTGATGCCGGAGGAGTCGCAGAACTCCAGCCCGGACAGGTCGAGGACCAGGCACTGTCCCGGCGCGAGGGGCAGAAGGCCGATCCGGCGGCGCAGTTCGGGGGCTTGGTCGAAGTCCAGGTCGCCGGCCACGCGCAGGACGGGGCCGGTCGCGGTGGAGCGGTGGTCGATGGTCAGCGGCTTCATGAGGTGGGGCTCGTGGTCGGGCGTGTCGGGGACGGGGCGGCGGGGACGCCGAGGGCGAGCAGGGCGGTGTCGTCGTCCAGACCGTCGCCGAAGCTCTCCAGCAGCCCGGTCAGCGCGGTGATCACCTCGCGTGGTCCGGCGGGGGCGTGACCGGCGCCGAAGGCCCGCAGGGCGTCCTCGCCGTACAGGTCGTCGCGGCCGGGGCCGGTACGGGCCTCGGTGAGGCCGTCGGTGTACAGCACCAGCGTGTCGCCGGGGGCCAGCACGGTCTCCGCCGTGCCGATCGGCGCGCCGGGCAGGATGCCGACGAGCAGGCCGCCGGGGGTGGGCAGGTACTCGGCGCTGCCGTCGGACCGCAGGACGAGCGCCGGCGGGTGGCCGCCGGAGGCGATGCGCACGGTCACGGACCCGTGCTCGCCGCCGGGCTCGACGACACCGATGACGCAGGTGCAGTACCGCGGGTCGCCGCCGGCGGTGTACCGGTCGTGCAGCACGGCGTTCAGCGTGGCCAGGGCCGAGGCGGGCTCCGGATCGTGGTGCGCGGCGGCCCGGAGGGTGTAGCGGGTCAGCGAGGTGAGGGAGGCGGCCTCGGGGCCCTTGCCGCACACGTCGCCGAGGAAGAACGCCCAGCGGCCGCCGGCGACGGGGAACAGGTCGTAGAAGTCGCCGCCGAGCTGGTCGGGCGCGGCCGTGTGGTAGTGCACGGCCGTCTCCAGGCCCGGCACGGCGGGCAGCGAGTCCGGCACGAGGGACTGCTGCAGGACGGCGAGCGCGGCGGCCAGCCGGGTCCGGTCGGCCTCGGCCTGCCGCCTGGCCTCGTCCGCCTCGGCATGGGCCCGCTCGGCCTCGGCACGGGCCCGTTCCGCTTCCGCCCGGGCGCGTTCGGCCTCGACGCGGGCCTGCTCCGCCTCGACGCGGGCCTGCTCGGCCTCGGCTCGGACCCGCTCGGCCTCCTTGCGGCGCCGCAGCAGTTCCTCCTCGTAGGAGCGGCGGTCGGAGGCGTCGAAGACGGTGGTACGGATCAGCAGCGGCTCGCCGCCGGTGCCGTGCTTGACCACGGCCGAGACCAGCACGGGCAGCCGGCCGCCGCCCTGCCTCCGCATCTCCAGGGCGACACCGCGCAGCTCGCCCTGCATGCGCAGCAGCGGCGCGAAGTGCGTCTCGTGGTACAGCCTCCCGCCGACGGTGAGCAGGTCCGCGAAGCGCCTGTGGCCCACCACGGCCTCGCGCTCCAGGCCGAGCCAGTCCAGCAGCGTCGCGTTGATCTTGGCGATGGTGCCGTCCATCATCGTGGACAGATAGCCGCACGGCGCCGACTCGTACAGGTCCTCCGCGCTGTCCTCCAGCAGCGCGGTGAACGCCGCGTCCGTGCCGGCCCCGTTCCCCGCGGGGTCCGGCACTCCGCCGGCGCGACACATCACCGCCGTGACTCCAGGAAGTCGAGGATCGCCTCGGCGGTGGCCTCCGGCGCGCTCAGTTGCGGGCAGTGCCCCGTGGCGGCGAGCGTGACGAGGCGGGAGGACGGGATCGCCGCGTGCACGTAGGCGCCGACCTCGCGGGGCGCGATGGCGTCCTGCTCGCACTCCAGCACCAGGGTCGGCACGGACACGCTCTTGAGGTCCTCGCGGCTGTCGGTGAGGAAGGTCGTACGGGCGAAGACCCGGGCGATGTCGGGGTCGGTGGCGCAGAAGCTGTTGGTCAGCTCCCGGCCCAGCTCCGGCCGCTCCGGATTGCCCATGATCACCGGGGCCATCGCGGACGACCAGCCCAGGTAGTTCGCCTCCAGGGAGTCCAGCAGTTCGTCGATGTCCGCCGTGCTGAAGCCGCCGCGGTAGCCCTCGTCGTCGATGTAGCAGGGCGAGGGCGTCACCATCACGAGCGCCCCGATCCGCCCGGGCGCGGCCTGCGCCGCCAGCACCCCGACCATGGCGCTGACCGAGTGCCCCACGAACACCGCCCGCCGCAGATCCAGCTCCTCGCACACGTCGACGACGTCCGCGGCGTAGCCGTGCAGCGAGGCGTACCGCTCCTCGCTCCACGCCGACAGGTCCGAGCCGCCGGAGCCGACGTAGTCGAACAGCACGACCCGGTACCGCTCCGCCAGCGCGGGCACCACCAGGCGCCACATGTTCTGGTCGCAGCCGAACCCGTGTGCCAGCAGCAGCACCGGTGCGTCGCCGCGACCGGTGACCTTGACGTTGTTCCGGCGGCGGATGTCCATGCCCCCATGATCCCACCACACCCGGGACCGTCCCACGGCAGGCTCCTGAACAGCGCGATCGTCCTCCCCGAAGCCCGAAGCCCGAAGCCCGAAGCCCGAAGCCCGGCCGGGGAGCCGGTCAGCCGGGGGAAGTCGGTCAGCCCAGGTACAGCGGGAGCCGCGCGGCCAGATCGCCGAGCCAGGCCCGCTCCGCCTCGGTCGGCGCCCGCCGCCCGGTCCCGACCAGCAGCGCGTCCACGTCGTGGAAGGCGGCGGGGAACGCGCTCCCCGCGATCCGCTCCAGCAACTCTCGGGACCGGGTGAGCCCCTCGGCCGGCGGCTGCTCCGGGTCCGGCAGGTACGCGATCAGGTCGAGGTGGTGCAGCGTCCACTCCAGGACGTACACCGAGAGGTAGTCGGCCACCGTGAGGACCTCGTCGCGGGTACCGATCCTGGCGGCCGGGTCGGCGAGCAGGGCCGCGCGGCCGGCGGCGGAGCCGACGTCGTCCAGGTGGAACTTGAGCAGGTGCGGCTCCTGGTACGCCGCGGCCAGCCGCACCGTGAGCGCGTCGAGCGGGTCGTCGCCGGTCGGCGGCGTACCGGAGACCTCCCAGTAGGTCACCGCGTCCCGGGTCGGCTCCCGGCGGGAAGGGGTGGCGAGGGTGATCAGGACGTCCTGGGCGTCGATGACCAGATGGCACACCAGATCCCGCACCAGCCAGCCGGTACAGCCGGACGGCCGGGCGAAGTCCTCGTCGGAGAGACCGGCCACCGCCTCGCGCAAGGCCGCCCAGGAGCGTGCGAAGAGATCCGCGTCGGCACCGTAGTGATCCACCCCGGCAACGTAGTGCCGCGCCGCGAGCGTGGACAAGCGAATTCGGGGCAACCGGCAGGGTACCGAGGGTGTCCCGACCGCCGACGCGGACGGCCCCGGCCGACCACGCCGAGTGACCGGGCACGTGCGGCGCATCACGGGAGCCCACGATCCCGAGGGGGTGACCATGACCGTCCTGCAGAACCCCGGACCACCATCGCCGCCGGCCGGCGAGCCGGAGCGGCTCGTGTCGCCGGTCCACTCGCACACCGAGTGGGATCCGCTGGAGGAGATCATCGTCGGGCGTCTCGACGGCGCGACGATCCCCTCCGACCACCCGGTCGTGAGCTGCAACGTGCCCCCGTGGGCCGGGCGGTTGCAGGGGCTCGCCGCGGGCCTGAGGTACCCGCGGATGCTGGTGGAGCAGGCGCAGCAGGAGATCGACGGGTTCGTCACCCTGCTGGAGTCCCTCGGCGTCACGGTCCGGCGCCCGGACGCGGTCGACCACCGGCGCCGCTTCGGCACCCCGGACTGGTCCTCACGAGGCTTCTGCAACACCTGTCCGCGCGACAGCATGCTCGTGATCGGCGACGAGATCATCGAGACCCCGATGGCATGGCCGTGCCGGTACTTCGAGACGCACTCCTACCGCCCGATCCTCAAGGACTACTTCCGGCGCGGCGCGCGCTGGACGGCTGCGCCCAGGCCGCAGCTCACGGACGAGCTGTTCGACCCGGACTTCCGCGTCCCGGAGGACGGCGAGCCCATGCGGTACATCCTCACCGAGTTCGAGCCCGTCTTCGACGCGGCGGACTTCGTCCGGGCGGGACGCGACCTGTTCGTCACGCGCAGCAACGTCACCAACGCGATGGGCATCGACTGGCTGCGCCGCCACCTCGGGCCGGGGTACCGCATCCACGAGATCGAGAGCCGCTGCCGCACGCCCATGCACATCGACACGACGTTCGTCCTGCTCGCGCCCGGAAAGGTGCTGGTCAACCCCGAGTACATCGACGTCGACCGGCTGCCCGCCGTCCTGGACTCCTGGGACGTCCTGGTCGCCCCCGAGCCCGAGCCGATCGACGAGCGGCTGCTCAGGGTCACCTCGATGTGCGGCAAGTGGCTCAGCATGAACGTGCTCATGGTCGACGAACGGCGGGTGATCGCGGAGCGGCACCACACCGGCATGCTGCGCGCGCTGGAGAAGTGGGGTTTCGAGCCGATCCCGTGCGACCTGCTGCACTACGCGCCGTTCGGCGGTTCGTTCCACTGCGCGACGCTCGACGTCCGCCGCCGTGGCTCGCTCCAGTCGTACTTCGACTGACCGTGCTTGACCGACCGTAACCGACCGACCGCACTCCCCTCAGCCGCTCCGGGGTGTCGCCGGCCGCTGTCCCGCCACGAGGGCGGCCAGCTCGTCCGGCGTCCGCGGGCCCGGCGCGGAGTCGGTCAACACGCCCTGGGCGCGCAGCAGTTCCGCCGCCGCGGCGCCCCACGGCAGCCGCAGCCCCGCCTGCCGGAGGAGATCGGTGCGGGCCAGTGCCGTCGGCGCTGGCCCGGTGCGGACGCCGGACGGGGTGAGGAGCGCCGCGTCGTCGGCCCAGCGCAGGGCGAGGTCGACGTCGTGAGTGGCCATCACCACCGTGGTGCCCCGCGCGCGGAGCCCGTCGAGGGTGTCGAGGAGCCGTTCCTGGCCGTCGGGGTCGAGCCCGGCCGTCGGCTCGTCGAGGACGAGGACCCGGGGCCGCATGGCGACCGCGCCCGCGATGGCGGTCCGCTTGCGCTGCCCGTAGGAGAGCAGATGGGTGGGCCGGTCGGCGAGGGCGGCGATGTCCAGGGCGTCGAGCGCCTGAGCCACCCGGGCCCGCACCTCCGTGTCGTCGAGCCCGAGGTTCAGCGGCCCGAAGGACACGTCCTGCTCGACGGAGGCCGCGAACAGCTGGTCGTCCGGGTCCTGCACCACCAGCTGGACGGTCGTGCGCAGCCGGGTCAGGCCCTTGCGGTCGTACGTCACCGGCTGCCCGTCCACCGTCAGCCGGCCCTCGTGCGGCTTCAGTCCGCCGCTGAGCAGCCGCATCAGCGTGGTCTTGCCGCTGCCGTTGCGGCCGAGCAGCGCGAGGGCGCGCCCCTCGCGGATCTCGAAGTCGAGGCCGCTGAGCACGGCCGGGCCGTCCTCGTAGGCGAAGGACGCGCCCCGCAGGGCGACGAGGGCGGCCTCGCTCATGTCAGCGGCCTTTCCAGAACGAAGGTGAGGACGGCCAGCGCCGCGAGGAGCGCGCAACTGGCCGCGGTGAAGCGGACGGAGACCCGGGCCTCGGGCACCAGGACGCGCAGGGTGCCGTCGTAGCCGCGCCCGGCGAGACCGGCCTGGAGGCGGGCCGCCCGGTCGAAGGACCGGACGAACGCGGTGGCGCCCAGCCCGGCCAGGGACCGCCACTCCGCGGCCCGGCTGGTGTGCCCGAGCCGGGCGGCCTGGGCGTCCCGGACACGGCGCACGGAGTCCAGCAGCAGGAAGCTCATCCGGTAGGTCACCAGGGCGACGTCGACGACGGGTGCGGGCACGCCCGCCGCCACCAGGCGGGGCAGCAGGTCGGACATCGGCGTGGTGAAGGCGAACAGCAGCACCCCCAGGGAGGCCGCCGAGGTGCGCAGCAGCAACTCCCCGGCCCGCACCGGCCCGTCACCGGCGAGGGAGACGAAGCCCCCCGGCCCGCCGACCTGGACGAGCAGGGTGAGCGCGCCGGTCACGCAGAAGCCGAGCGGCACCCGGTAGGCCCGCCACAGCCGCCGGCCGGGCACACCGGCCGGACCCAGCAGCAGGGACAGCGCCGCCACGAGCACCAGGGCCGCGCCCGGCCAGGGCGGCAGCGAGACCGCCAGCACGGTGAGGCCGAGTCCCAGCACGGCCTTGTCCACGGGGTGGCGGCGGCGCCAGCGGCTGCTGTGCGCCGCCGCGTCGATCGGCAGCACGCGGCTCAGGCCCCGTCGGCCGGGGACTCCCCGGGGACGCCCGCGGTGGCCCGGTCGGCGGCCTCCTGACGGGCCGTGGCCCGTTCCTCGCCCTGGCGCCGGCCGCGCCGCAGACCGAAGTAGTAGGCGAGGACGCCCGCGCCGAGCGCCGCCTGGAGGGCGAACAGCGCCGACTCGATCTCCGCGGACGGCGGCTCGTACAGCGGCGAGAACCAGGGCTCGTAGCCCGGGTCCAGCTCGGTGATCGCCGTCTCCGCCTGGGCGTCCGCGCCGGTGAACGGCTCTTCCTTGTGGTCGCCGAGGCCGAGTGCGAGCGGCAGCACGGCGAGCGCGGCCACGGCGAGCAGCAGCACCAGGTTGATCTTCGTGTTCCGGTTCATCGGGCCACCGCCTCGGTCTCGGTCCGCGCGCGCTTGTCGGCGAGGAGCACGCCCAGCCGGGTCAGTTCGCCCTTGCTGGACTGCACCAGCAGCCGCATCACGAGGACGGTGAGCAGGCCCTCGCTCACCGCGAGCGGGATCTGCGTGACGGCGAAGATGGAGGCGAACTTGCCGAGCGCGCCGAGGAATCCGCTGCCCGGGTCCGGGAAGGCGAGCGCCAGCTGCACGCTGGTGACGCAGTAGGTGGACAGGTCGGCGACGAACGCCCCGCAGAACACGGCCCCCATCAGCGGCACGTCGTACCGCCGCAGCAGCCTGTACACCGCGTATCCGGCCCAGGGCCCGACGATCGCCATGGAGAAGACGTTGGCGCCGAGCGTGGTGAGGCCGCCGTGCGCGAGCAGCAGGGCCTGGAAGAGCAGGGTGATGGTGCCCAGGACCGCCATGATGGGCGGGCGGAACAGGATGGCCCCCAGTCCGGTGCCGGTCGGGTGGGAGCAACTGCCGGTGACGGACGGCAGTTTCAGGGCGGACAGGACGAACGTGAAGGCGCCGGAGGCACCGAGGAGCAGGGTGCTCTCGGGGTGCTCGCGCACTTCACGGGTGAGCGACCGGACTCCGTGGACGACGAACGGCGCCGACGCGACGCCCCAGGCGACCGCGTGCGCCGGAGGCAGGAAACCCTCGGCTATGTGCATGGCTCAGCAGACCCTCTCCAGCACCTCGTGGATGGTTGACGCGCCTTGGCCGGTCTCCTGGCTGACGGGTACCACCGCCCGTGCTCCGCCTTCCCGGGTCCTTCAGGACCCAGTGGCTGCCCGTGGGGGCTGGAGCCGGACTTCCCGATTCACAGTGGCGAGGGCCGCACCGGCATCACACCGGATTTCCCGTTCACCAAGGCGTGGTGACAATAAGGCCGGGATAAGGGCGATGACAAGCCACGCAGGGGGCGCGTGAGGGGGCGCCCGCTCGCACACCGGCGCATGCCGCCGCGGATCCGAGCGGGACGGGCGGCCCCGGGCCGCCGGACGGCGGGCCGTGTCAGTCGTCGCCCCCGTCGTCCCCGTCGTCGTCGCCGTCCCCGACCGGCCGGACCTTACGGGGCTTCTCCTGCCGAGGCTGCTCCGCCTGTCGCGGTGCGTCGGCGGTCGCCTCCTGCGTGGGGGCCGCGGGGCTCGGGGTGGGAGAAGGGGGAGCGGTCGACGGGGACGGAGTCGTGGGCGGAGTGACATCGGCCACGGTGCCGGCGGCCGGAGCGGTGTCCGCGCCCGGGGCGGAGGAGAGGGGCGAGGCGGAACCGCCGGACGGGGTGGCGGCCGGGCTACTCGCGGTCGGTGACGCGTCCGGTTCCGTGCCCTCCGTCGCCGTGTCGTCGGGGGAGAACCAGAGCATGCCGGCGAGCATCGCGGCGAGGAAGAGGGCCGCCGCGGCGATCGTCGCGGCCGCGCGCCGCCGGTCGCCGAGGCGGTCGCGGGGCGCGGCGCGGCGCGCGCGTCCGGCGTGGGGCGTGCGGGTGGTGAGCAGCGCGGGGGCGCCGGGCAGCGCGTAGGTGGTCACGCTGCGGGGCTCGGCGGGCGCGTACGCCCCGGGAGCGGCGGACGGCACCGGCGACGCGGCCTCCGGCAGCGGCTCGGGCAGCCCCCGCCAGGCGCCGCCGGCGAACCACTCGGCGGCCTGCTGGGCCGAGGGCCGGTCCTCGGGCTGCTTGGCGAGGAGCCCGAGGAGGTAGTTCTCGAAGGCCGGCGGCAGACCCGCGACACCGAGCTCGCGGGGCGGCACCGGGGCGCTGTCGAGGTGCTGGTGGAGGAGTGCGACGGCGGTGTCCGCCTGGAACGGCGGGCGGCCGCTGAGGAGCTGGTAGAGCACGCACCCCAGGGAGTACATGTCGGAGGCGGGCCCCGCGGGCTGCCCCAGGGCGCGTTCGGGCGCGAGGTAGAGACCGGTGCCCACGATCTGGCCGGTGGCGGTGAGCGCGGCCCCGGGATCGTCGAGGAAGCGCGCGATGCCGAAGTCGCCGATCTTCAGGGTGCCGCCCGCGTCCAGCAGCAGGTTGGCGGGCTTGACGTCGCGGTGGACGATGCCCTGCGCGTGCGCGGCGGCGAGCCCGGCGGCGGCCTGGGCGGCGAGGTCGGCCACCCGGCCGGCGGGGAGCGCGCCCGACGCGGCCAGCACCCCGGCGAGACTGTCGCCCTCGACCAGCTCCATCACCAGGTACAGCCGGTTGTCGTACTCGCCGAAGTCCAGCACACCGACCAGGTTCGGGTGGTTGAGACGCCCGGCGGTCTGAGCCTCCAGGCGGAACCGGGAGGCCGCCGTGGCGTCGGTGTCCTGGGGCAGCAGCAGCTTGACGGCCACCGCTCTGGCGAGCGTCTCGTCGTACGCACGCCAGACCTCTCCCATTCCACCGCGCCCGATCTCAACATCCAGCCGGTAGCGGCCCGCTAGCAGCACTCGTCCTCGTCTCATGCGTGTGGGAAGGTCGTCGCCGCAGGCCGAACTCCCCGCGTTCGCACGGGGATTGGTGGGGGGTGCCGCAGCCGACCCAGGATACTGGCGCCGGATGATCAGTGTGCTCCGCTGCGGTGTCCCCGGCGGATACGGTCCCGGAAAACCCGGGAGCGCGCTGTCGCCCTCGGGGGTGACGCTCCCGCCCGCGTGGTTGCCGGGCCCGGTCAGCCCGCCGGGAGCGCCCCCTCCTCCCGGCGCGGCAGCAGCGCCACCGCCAGGGCCGGCACGGCCGCGAGGACCAGCCACGGCACGGCGGCGGGCAGGCCCAGGTCGAGCAGGGAACCGGTGGCGGCGCTGCCGACGAGCACGATCAGGCCGGAGACGGAGGACAGCGCACCCATGTACAGGCCGAGCCGGCCCTCCTCGGCGAGGTCGGGGACCCAGGCACGGGCGGCGGGCACCACCAGCATCTGCCCCACGGTGAGCAGGACCACGAACCCGGCGGCCGGCAGCAGCCCGGCGGCGCCCGTCCACCCGGCGGGACGGGCGGCGGCCACCACCGCGAAGCCGGACGCGATCAGCAGCAGCCCGGCGGTCATGGAGCGGCGCAGGTCCAGCCGGTCGCCCGCCCAGCGGGTCACCGGGAGCTGGGCGAACACCACGAGGACCGAGGACAGGGCGAACAGCCAGGACAGCGGCGCCTGGGAGCCCGCCGCGCGCTGCACTTCGTCCGGCAGGGCCAGGTACAGCTGGTTGTAGGCGAGCAGGTATGTGCCGTACGCGCAGCACAGGGCCAGGAAACGGCGGTTGCGCAGCAGCACGCGCACCCCGCCCCGCTGCCGGACGCGGACCCGGCCCGGGATGTGCTGCGGCATCAGCCACAGGTGCCCGGCGAGGACGAGCACGAAGACCGCGGCGCCGGCCAGGCACGCGGTGCGGAAGTCGACGGCGAGCAGCAGGGCGCCGAGCAGCGGTCCGACGAAGGCCCCGGCCTGCCCCGCCACGCTGAACAGGGCCAGCACCCGCGTACGCGGGCCGTGCCCGTCCTCCTCCCAGACCACCGCCTGGCGGGCCACCTCGGACTCCACGGCGGGGGAGAACAGCGCGGCGGCGAAACCGATCACCAGCACCGCCCCGATCACGGCCCAGCTCGCCTCCGCGTACCCGAGCCACACGAAGCCGGCGATCCGCAGCACGCAGCCGGACAGCACGACCGGCCGCACGCCCCACCGGTCGACGAGCCAGCCGCCGACCACGAACAGCCCCTGCTGGCTGAAGGTGCGCAGCCCGAGCACGAACCCGACCAGCCAGCCCGCCATGCCGATCGCGGTGCCCAGGTGCTCGGCGAGGAACGGCAGGACGGCGTAGAAGCCGATGTTGAAGGCGAGCTGGGTGAGGATCAGCAGCCGCAGCAGCGGGGACAGGTCCTTCCACAGCCGCCAGGTGCTCTCGCGCGGGGCGCGCGGGCTGCGCGGGGCCTTGGACGGACGGGCGGTTCGGCGGGGGAGCGCGCGGGAGATGCGATCGGTCATCGTTCTTCTGTCGGTGAGGGGGACGTCGGTGAGGAGGACACGGGGACGAGGAGGGCGGCGGGGTGGTTCCGCCGAGGGCCCGGGACGGGTTCGACCGGCTTCCCGGGCGGTCCGGCCGGGCCGCCGGGCCGCGCGCGCCGCCGGGGCGGCCGTACGCCGCCCGCGGCCGTCACCGCGAGCGCCCCCAGCAGGGCGAGCACGGCGGCGGGGAACAGGACGGCCCAAGGGGCGCGCTCGGCGTACGGCTGGTTCTCGGCGAGCAGCAGACCCCACTCGGGTGACGGCGGCTGGGCGCCCAGGCCGAGGAAGCCGAGCGCCGCGAGGCTCAGCGCGACGCCGGGCAGCCGGATCAGCGCGTGCCGGGTCACCGGCGGCAGCACGGCGGGCAGCAGCTCGTGCCGCAGCAGGTGGCGGCGCCCGGCGCCCAGCGCGCGGGTGGCGGCCAGGTGTGTGGTCGCGCGCTCCTGCCGCAGCAGGGAGGAGGTGTGCGCGGCCAGCGGGGCCCAGGCCACGACGCCCACGGCGAACGCCGGTGTCCAGGGGCCGCTGCCCGCGACGCCGGCGACGAGCAGACCGGCGAGGACGGGCGGTACGGCGCTGACGGTGTCGACCAGCGGCCCGGACAGCCTCGGCAGCAGCCCCAGCAGCAGGCCCGCGACCAGCGCGGCGGCGCTCACCGCGAGGGCGGTGCCGAGGGTGGTCAGCGCCCCGTGGGAGACCCGGGCGAGGACGTCCCGCCCGAGCGCGTCCGTGCCGAACGGGTGGGCCGCGGAGGGGGCTTGCAGCCGGCCCAGGGCGTCCAGGGTGAGCGCGTCACGGGGCAGGCCGAAGCCGATGACGGCGGCGAGCAGCGCCCCGTACAGCAGGGGCAGGGTGCGCGGCGCGGGCGGGCCGGTCGGGTGCGGGGAGTGCAGGGCGCCGTCGCGCAGCGCGGGCCCGATCAGCAGCCGGGCCGTGCACCGGGCGAGGAACCCGGCGGCGGCCGCGAGCAGGACGAGGGCGAGGGTGCCGGTCTGCAGCACGGGCAGGTCCTGGGCCAGGGCGGCCTGCAGGGTGAGCCGGCCCAGGCCCGGGATGTCGAAGATCTGCTCGACGGCGACCGACCCGCCGGTCAGACCGACCACGAACAGGCCCAGGTTCGGCAGCAGCCCGGGCACGCAGCGGCGCACCGCCTGCCGCGCCACGGACTTCGGCGGCACCCCGCGCGCCGCCGCGGCCAGCGCCCACGGCTCGGCGAACGCGCCGGGCAGCAGGTCGTCCAGCATCCGTCCGAGGACCGCCCCGGCGGGCAGCCCGAGGGCCAGCGAGGGCAGCACCATCCACTGCGGCCCGTACCAGCCGAGGGCGGGCAGCCAGCCGAGCTGCACTCCGATCACGGACGCCAGCACCGAGGCGACGAGGAACTCGGGCAGCGCCGCCAGCACGGCGGCCGCCGTGCCGCCGGGGCCGCGCGCGGCGAGCCGTCCGCGCGAGCCGAGCCGGAGCGTACGGGCGCACACCGCCGCCGCCGTGCCCGCCGCGACGACCAGGGCCCCGGACATCAGCAGCAGCGATGCGCCGAGTCCCTGCGCCACGCCGGGCAGCACCTCGGCGCCGGACACCCACGAGGTGCCCGCGTCGCCGTGCAGCAGCCCGCGGAGCCAGCGGCCGAGCAGGGCCGGCGGGCCGTCGTCGAGGCCGAGCTGGTCACGGACGGCCCGCAGCGTCCCGGGTGTCGGGTCGCGGTCGGCCGAGCGGGCCTTGAGCACGGTCAGCGCCGGGTCGGTGCGCGACAGCCAGGGCAGCAGGCCGATCGCGCCCACCAGGGCGGCCGTGAGCACGGCCCGCCACAGCAGCGTCGGGATCCCGCCCCGCGCGAGGACGCGCAGGGCGGCGAGGCCCCTGGTCACGGAGGAGGTCTTGAACACCACTGCGCTCAGGAGAAGGGGATCTCGAAGTGCACGACCCCGGTGCCTCCGCCGGGCACTTCCTCGCGCTCGTCGCACAGCACCTTGCCCAGCGCCCGCCACAGGCCCATGGCGCCGGGTGAGTGCGGATACGTGTGCAGATAGACGGACCGGTAACCGCCGTCGGCCCGCGCGAACTCCAGCAGCCCCTCCACGAGGTGCCGCGCCAGGCCCCGCCGCCGGTGCTCGGGGCGCACGTACACCCGCCGCAGCTGCGCGGTCTCGCCCGAGGGGAACCGCTCGGCCAGCCAGCGCGGGTTCGGCGGATGCGCCGGCCCGCGCGCGTCCAGCGCCGCCGTGGCCGCCACCGTCCCGTCGCGCTCGTCCACGGCCACCAGGAGCGTGTGCCGCGGGGGCGCGACGTAGAACGACACCGGGTCGATGATGTCGGCGTGCCACCGCGGCACATAACCGGTGTCGAAGTCGCGGTACACCGTGTCGAGCATCACCACCCGGGCCCCGTCGACGTCGGCTGCCGTGGCTTCCCTGATGGTGTAGTCGTGCATTTGCACATCATATGCAAGTAGGTTTTCGGCTCGGCCGGGGGCTGCGCCTGCGGCCGGCGTGCAGGTCCAGCTGCTCGGCTTCGAAGCGCGCGCGGAAGTCGCGATCGTGCGAGACCGCGACCACCGCCCCGGGGTATGCCGCGAGCGCGGTCCGAAGGTCCTCGACCAGGTCGAGCGCGATGTGGTTCGTCGGCTCGTCGAGGACGAGGAGGTCCGCGGGCCGGGTCACCAGGGTCGCGATCTGCAGCCGCCGCTGCTGCCCCACGGACAGGGCGGCGACCGGGACGTGCAGGTCGTGTTCACGGAACAGGCCCAAGGACAGGAGTTGTTCGGCGTACTCGTCCGGCAGTCCGGGCCGTCCGGCCGCGAACGCGGCGAGCAGCGGCAGCCGCGTGGCGTGCGCGGGCAGTTCCTGGGCGAGGTAGCCGATCCGGGCTGGGCGGCGCACCGTGCCGGCGTCCGGCTCCAGGTCGCCCGCCAGGACGCGGAGCAGCGTCGTCTTGCCCGCGCCGTTCTCGCCCGTGACGAGGAGGCGCCCTCCGGGCTCGATCGCCAGCAGCCCGTCCAGACACAGCCGTTCCCCGACCCGTACGTCGTCGAGCTCGGCGAGTGGGCCCTGGGGTGGGGCGCCGTCCGCCGGCGGCAGCGCGGTCCGGAAGCGGAGCGGTACCGGCGGTTCGGCCACCGGGTCGCGCCGTAGCCGGTCCAGGCGCTCCCTCGCGGAGCGCACCTGTCCGCCGAGCTTCGCCTCGCTGGAGCGGCGGTGCTTGCCGAAGCCCTGCTTGGGGTCGCGGCCGGTGGTGGCCAGCCGCCTGCCCGCGGCCTCCAGCAACTCCTCGGTGCTCGCCACCTCTTCGACCCAGTCCGCGTACCGCTGCTCCGCCGCGCGCCGGGCGGCGGCCTTCGCGGCGCGGTAGCCGGCCCAGCCGTCGCCGTACCGGCGCACGGTGCGCTCGTCCCCGTCGACCTCGAGGATCGTGGTCGCGATGCGCTCCAGGAAGCCGCGGTCATGGGTGACCGCGACCACGGTGCCGCGGTGCGCGCGCAGGTGTTCCTCCAGCCAGCGCACGGCCGCCGCGTCGAGGTGGTTCGTCGGTTCGTCCAGGAGCAGCAGCTCGGGGCCGGCGGCCAGCACGCCGGCGAGCGCGAGGCGCGCCTGCTCGCCGCCGGAGAGCGAACCGAGCAGGCGGTCACGGGTGATCCGGGCGAGCCCGAGCCCGTGCATGGCGGCATCCACACGGGCGTCCGCCTCGTATCCGCCGCGTTCCTCGTAGGCGCTCAGCAGTGCGCCGTACGAGGAGAGTTCCTCCTCCGACGCGTCGGCGAGGGACTCCTCCGCCGCACGGAGCCTTCGCTCCATGTCGCGCAGTTCGGTCAGGGCGAGGTCGACGGCGTCCTGCACGGTGCGGTCCGCGTCGAGGCCGAGAGTCTGGGCGAGGTGGCCGGTGCCGCCGGGGAAGCGGGCGGTGATGTCCCCGGTGTCCGGCGTCTCGGCCGTGGCGAGCAGCCGCAGCAAGGTGGACTTGCCGGAGCCGTTCTCGCCGATGACGGCGGCCTTCTCGCCCGGCCGGACGGTGAAGGAGACCTGGTCGAGGACGGTCCGGGTGCCGTACGACTTGGTGACGGACTTGACGGACAACTGCGCCACACCGGGGACGGTGGTGGACAGGGAGGTGGGGGCGCGGTCGCGCATAGGGCTTTCCCTGGGCATGCGAAGGGTCAACGGGCGGCAGAAACGGCGGCGTCGGCCGTGCCCGGACTCAGACGAAGAAGAGGAAAGCCATGCCCCCACCATAACAAGACGAACCGTCTCGCCTCAATTCGCGCGGACGTGCAGTCCGGGTGCGCTCGACCGAAGCGGCCGGGTCAACCCCGTGCCGCCGGATGTTCAGCAGTCCAGGTGACCTGCCGCGTTCCGGGAGCGGGGGAGGGAAAGCATGCGGGTGATCGCCGACCCGCCTGTCTCAGCCCGAAGGGGTACGCCCGTGTCTCTCACCGCCCCCGCGCAGTCCGCAGTCGGCACGCCGCTGCTGTCGCAGAGCCCCGTCGACATCCGGCCGCAGGCCATCGACGTCTCGGCCCTGCCGCCGCTGCGCCTGCGGCATCCCGCACGGCTCGCGCTGAGTCTGCGCTTCGAGCGGCCCCCCGAGCACCAGCCAGGCTGCGTCCGGCCCGAGGAGGGCACCGTGAAGGCCGAGCCGCCGACCGGCGAGGAGTGCCTGCTGAGCATCGGCGACGCCACCTACCGGCTGGACGACGTCCACTGGCACACCCCCTCCGAGCACACCGTCGGCGGGGTGGCGTTCCCGATGGAACAGCACCTGAAGTACGTACGGACGGTCGGGGACGGAGCAGTGGACGGGGCCGCCGCGAAGGAGTACGCGGTGCTGGGCGTCTTCGTCCACCCGGGCGAGGCCAACGACTCCCTGGACCGGCTGCTGGGCTCGGCCCGCCGCTGCGAGGAGCCCTGGCCCGTGCCCGACGTGGCGCTCGACGCGCTGCTGCCGCCCTGCACCGAGTCGTACCGCTACCTCGGTTCCACCACCACCTGCCCCTACGCCACCGGTGTGCGCTGGACGGTGCTCACCCACCCGGTGCAGGCGTCCGCCGCCGCGCTGGCGCACTACCGGAGCCTCTTCCCGGAGGGCAACGCCCGTGCGGTGCAGCCGCTCGGGGACCGGCGCATCGCCGGGGACCGCCACCGCTGGTGGTGACGCGGCCGGCTCAGCCCTCCGCCGGGGTGAGCACCACGAAGTCCGCGTTCGCCGGGTCCAGGCAGACGGCCAGCCGGCCCACGCCCTCCGCGTCCTCGGGACCCATCTGCACGCTGCCGCCGTTCTCCCTGACCCTGGCCACCGCGGCGTCGCAGTCGTCGACGGCGAAGACCGGGTGCCAGTACGGCCGGCCGTTCGCCAGCGAGAGGGCCTCCTTGCCCAACTCCATGAGACCGCCGTGCATGCGCTCCTCGGGCAGGCCGGCGGGGGTGATGAGGGTGTACGTGCCCCCGCCGCCGGGCAGCGGCATGTCGCTGAACTGCCAGCCGAAGAGGCCGCCGTAGAACTCCTTCGCCGCCGCGGCGTCGCTCGTGTACAGCTCCACCCACGACAGTGAGCCGGGCTGGTCCACCAGCTCCATGCCCTGGTTAGTCCCCGGCTGCCAGACGGCGAACTGGCCGCCCAGGGGGTCGCTGAACTGCGCCATGCGGCCCCACTCGTCGAGGTCCATCGGCGCCACGCGCACGGTGCCGCCCGCCTGCTGCACGGCCTGGGTCGTGGCGTCCGCGTCGGTGACGCAGTAGTAGAGCATCCAGGCCGAGCGGGCGCCCTCCTCGGTGAGCTTGCCGAGTCCGCCGACGATCTTGCCGTCCTTCTTGAACATCCCCCCTTCGAAGTCCTCGCTCTCGCCCATGGACTCGTACTCCCAGCCGAGCACCGCGCCGTAGAAGGCCGCGGCGGCCGGGACGTCCGGCGTGCCGAGGTCGAGCCAGCAGGGGGAACCGGGCGCGTACTCCGTGGTGATCATGGCGATGCATCCCTTTCGCAGGTCCTGTCTGCCCAGCGTGGCACCGGGCACCGACACTCGCCCGTCGGCCGCGTCCCTGGTCGTCCGGTGGTGGTCCGGTGGCGGTCCGGTCGTGGGGCCCGGTTGGGGGGCCCGGTCGGTGGGGCCCGCCCGGATCTCCGGCCGTGGGAGGATCGGGCCCGCCGCCCGGCCGGGTGGTGGCGGATCTCTGTGCGGTGAGGGTGGTGGGCGGCGTGGTCGCCGGCTGGGAGTGGGACGACACCTTGTTCTCGGGGACCGCCGCCTATTACGAGCGGGGGCGGCTCCCGTACGCCCCCGGACTGGCGGACGCGCTCGCCGAGGCGCTGCGGCCCGACGGGCGGGGGCGCCTCATCGACGTGGGCTGCGGGCCCGGGATCATCGCGCTGAGCCTCGCGCACCTGTTCGCCGAGATCGTCGGCGTGGACCCGGACAGCGGCATGATCGCCGAAGCAGCGCGCGGAGCCGCCGGCCGGGGCCTCGCGGACAGGTCCCGGTGGGTGCGGGCCCGTGCCGAAGCGCTGCCCGCGGGGCTCGGCACGTTCTCCGTCGCCGTCTTCGGCCAGTCCTTCCACTGGATGGACCGCGACCTCGTCGCGGCGACCGTCCGCGACATGCTCCTCCCCGGCGGGGCCCTGGTGCACATCTCCGACCTGAAGACGGAGGCCCGGACCGTCGACGGCCTGCCGCACCCCGCGGTCCCGTACGCGGCGGTGGACGAACTGGTCAGGCACTACCTGGGGCCGGTGCGGCGAGCGGGCCGGGGAGTGCTGCCGAACGGGACGCCGGGCGGCGAGGCCGAGGTGTTCGCCCGGGCCGGCTTCTCCGGCCCCAGGCGGCTCGTCTTGCCCGGCGGGCAGCCGCTGGAGCGGAGCGTCGACGACGTCGTCGCCTGGGTGTTCTCCATGTCGTTCTCGGCTCCGCACCTGTTCGAAGGGCGCCGGGACGACTTCGAGGCGGACCTGCGCCGACTGCTGCGGGGAGCCTCCGCGTCCGGCCGGTTCTCCGAACGGGGCCCGAGCACGGAGGTGTTCGTGTGGGGTAAGGACCCGTCCGCGGGCTGACCGGCCCGGGCCGCGTCAGTGGACGGACAGCCCGCCGTCGACGAAGACCGACTGCCCGGTGATGTAGGACGAGGCCGGGCTCGCCAGGAAGACCGCCGCGCCCGCGAAGTCCTCGGCCAGGCCGTTGCGTCCGATCATCGTGCGGGCCGCGAGGGCGGCCACCTTCTCCGGGTCCGACGACAGTCGCGCGTTGAGCGGTGTCATGACGAAGCCCGGCACCAGCACGTTGCAGGTGACGCCGCGCGGCGACCACGCCTCGGCCTGGGACCGCGCCAGCGCCTCCAGCCCGCCCTTGGAGGCACCGTAGGCGCCGCTCTGGACGAACGCCCGGTGCGCCTGCTGCGAACTGATGTGCAGGATCCGCCCGTACCCGCGCTCCGCCATGCAGGGGCCGAAGCGCTGTCCCAGCAGGAAGGGCGCCTCCAGGTTGACGGCCATCGTGGCGTCCCAGACGTCCTCGGTGAGCTCGTCCATCGGCGGACGCAGGTTGATGCCGGCGCTGTTGACGAGGATGTCGGGCTCCCCGAACGCCTCGACCGCCCGCTCGGCGGCCGTCCGCACCCCTTCGCGCGTGCTCAGGTCCGCGCTGACCCGGGCGGCGCGGCAGCCCTGGGCCGTCAGCTCCTCGACCGTCGCGGCCAGGCCGGCCTCGGTGCGGGCCACGACCACGACGCTCGCCCCGGCCCGCGCGAGGGCGCCGGTGATGGCGCGGCCGATGCCGGAACTGCCGCCCGTGACCACCGCGACCCGGCCGTCCAGGGAGAACAGCTCGGAGAGATAGGCCTGCGTCTGCCGGGTCGACCGCGGCGGCTGCGTCGTCATGGCCAGCACTCTAGATCGACTCGGCGGGCCGGCCGTCAGCGGGCGGCCGACGTGGTCGCGTCACCTCTGGCCATATACCCCTGGGGGGTATATGGTCGGAGTCATGGACCACACCACTCATGAACCTGCGAAGCACGCGCACGGGACGGCGTCCTGGGGGACCGCCGTGAAGGCGACGCTGCACTGTCTGACCGGGTGTGCGATCGGCGAGATCCTCGGCATGGTGATCGGGACCGCGTTGGGATGGGGCAACGTGCCCACCATGGTGCTGGCGATCGGGCTGGCGTTCCTCTTCGGCTACTCGTTCACCCTGTTCGCGGTCCTGCGGGCCGGCCTCGGGCTCGGGGCGGCGATCAAGGTCGCGCTGGCCGCGGACACGGTCTCGATCACGGTGATGGAGTTCGTCGACAACGCGATCATCGCCCTGACCCCGGGCGCGATGGACGCCCACCTCACGGACGCGCTGTTCTGGTCCGCGCTGCTGGGCGGATTCGCCGTCGCCTTCGTGATCACGACCCCGGTCAACAAGTGGATGATCGGCCGGGGTAAGGGCCACGCCGTCGTCCACGCCCACCACTGACGCGGCGGCGTCCGGCGCTCGGCCCGTGAGCGTCCGGCGCGCTCGGCCGTGAGCGTCCGGCGCTCAGCCCGTGAGCAGTCGTACCTGCCCGTCGGGGAGCTTGGGCCACCAGTGGTGGTAGCGGCGGTAGACCTCGCCGTCGCGGCCGGACAGCAGGCGCGTCAAGGACGCGGCCTCCGCGGTGAGTCCGTCCCACACGGCGGGCGGCAGCTCGTGGAAGGCCGTGGCCTCGATGCCGCCGTCCACCGCGCGCCACACGCCGGCGACCCGGCCGTCGACCAGCAGTGTGGGCAGCGCGTCGCCGTTCACGCGGATCACCAGATGGCGACAGGCCGGCGGAATCACCCGGCTGCGGTCGGCGTGGGCCAGCAGCACGCTGTCCCACATGCCCAGGAGCCGGGGCGGAGCCGGCGTCTCCGCGGGCGGTCGCGGGGCGCCCGGCACGTCGTACAGGACGGTCCCGTCCGGGCCCCGCAGCTCCTCCACCGCGTCGGTCAGCGCGCGCAGCGCCTCCCGCACCGGCTGCCGCGGCACCATGGCGAACTGCGCCACGTCCGCCACCGACGCCGGCCCGAAAGCCCGCAGATGGCGCAGAACCAGCCGCCGCAGCGACTCCGGCACCGTCACCCGCCCCCGGAGCACGGGACCGGTCCGCGCCGCCGTGAACGACGCCCGGGGGCCGAACGACCACGGCCCGCCGGTCGGCACGTGGAACAGCGGCGCATACCCCTTGAGCCCCCACCACGCGCCGGCCTTCCGCTCGCTGCCGACCCGCTTCTCCAGCCACTCCTGCAGCTCCGCGGCCGTCCGCGGCCGGCCGGCGAAGTCCAGCAGCTCCGGGACGAGCGCCTCGCCGTCGGCCGGCGTGAGCCCCGCCCCGGCGAACCGGCCGCCGAGGCGTGCGGCGTACAGCGTCTGCTGCATCGCCTCACGGAAGACCTGGTAGTCGTCCGCGTGGACCGCGTGCAGCGTGATCCGCATCAGGGTCGCCTTGACCACCGTCCCCCGCGCGAACGCGTCGTCCAGCTCGGCCGGGTCGAAGCCGGCCAGCCGGTTCCACAGCGCCAGGTACGGCGAAGCGGCGTGCTGCGCCTGGAGCGCGACCACGCGCCGCACGGCCTCCCCGGCCTCCATCACCTCCCGGCCCAGCAGTAACTGGCGTTGGAGCGTGGCCCGGTTGAGCTCCTGCGCGGTGATCTCCACGCCGGGGATTCTGCCGTGGCCCGACCGGAGGCAGCGGTTCCTGGAAAGTGGCCTGGATCACACCTCGTGGTGTGAGTGAACGGCCGGGACCATGTTCGTACTCATGGACGACGGGGGCGGGGCCGAATGCGAGGATGAGGCGCCATGACAGCTGGGCGGTGTGCTCGCGCGATACGGGCCGCGGTGTTCGCGGCCGTCTGTGTCGTGCTCGCCGCCCTGGGCCACGTCATGATGTCCGGCGACCACGTGCCCCTGCCGGCCCTGGTGGCCGGATGGGCCGTCACGGGTGTGGCGGGCTGGTGCCTGGCGGGCCGCGAGCGCGGCCTCCGGCTCGTCGTCACCGTCGCCGTGGCCGTCCAGACCGCCCTGCACTCGGCGTTCTCGCTCGCCCCGCAGGCGGGCACCGGTCCGGCCGCCGACGCGTCCTTCCCCGGCGCGCACTCCATGGACAGGGGTGCCACGGGGCACGGCACGGGATCCATGGAGGCCATGTCCGCCCAGCACCTGGGGCACATGGGCCACACCCCCGGTGGGGACTCCTCCCTCGGCATGCTCGCCGCCCACCTCCTGGCCGCGCTGCTGTGCGGACTGTGGCTGGGCCACGGCGAACGGGCCGCCTTCCGGCTGCTGCGCGCCGTCGGCGGCCGGCTCGCCGCGCCCCTGCGGCTGCTGCTCGCCCTGCCGGCGCCGCCGCCCCCGCCCGTGCGGGCCCGGCGCGCGTCTTCGGACCGGGCACCGCGCCTCTGTCCCCTCGTCCACGCGATCACCTCCCGGGGGCCACCGGTGGGGGCCGCTGCCGCCTGACGGCAGCCGGTCGTTCCGGGGCAGCCCGTGTGCGCCCCGGTCCCGGTCGTCCCCGCGTACGTCGCCGCGCCGCACTGCCCGCGGCAGCCAGGGCCTGCTCGGCCCGGGCGCGTCGTACCGGTACGGCCGCATCCCCGCTCACCGGACCACGCGGCCGGGCCCGCACGCCGGACACCCCGGTGTGTCCGCGTGCCCGCCCGCGCGCCCGTGGTCCCGGACACCCGAGAAGGACATCAGATGATCACTCCTGCCCCGCCCCTCGCCGCGAGACCGGCCACGGCCGACGAGTCCGCGACCGCCTGGGCGCTGGCCGCCCGGGGCGGCGACTCCGTGGCCGTCGACCGGTTCGTGCGCGCCCTGCACCGCGACGTCATCCGGTACGTCGCCCACCTGTGCGCCGACCCGCAGGCCGTGGACGATCTGGCGCAGGACACGTTCCTGCGGGCGCTCGGCAGCCTGCACCGGTTCGAGGGCCGTTCCTCGGCCCGCGCCTGGCTGCTCGCCATCGCCCGCCGCGCGGTCGCCGACAGCATCCGCCACACCGCCGTGCGCCCCCGTCCGGCCGACCTGCCGGACTGGGAGCTGGCGGTCGAGCACGCCCAGCCGCGCGGCCTGCCCGGCTTCGACGACGGCGTGGCGCTGCGGGAGCTGCTGGCCGGGCTGCCCGAGGAGCGGCGCGAGGCGTTCGTCCTCACTCAGCTGCTCGGACTGCCGTACGCGGAGGCCGCCGAGCTGAGCGACTGCCCGGTCGGCACGGTCCGCTCCCGTGTGTCCCGCGCCCGGGCCACGCTCCTGGCGCTGCTGGCCGAGGCGGAGGAGGAGGCCCGGCCCCCGGCGCCCGCAGCGCCGGTCGCGGCCTGACACGGCGCGAGCGGCAGGCGCCCCCTGCCGCTCGCGCCTTCTCGGACGGCGGAAGACCCGCGGCTGCTCAGCCGCCGTGTTGTTCACCTCCACTCTCGCGATCTTGGTGACGTGCAGTGGGATTCCGGCCAACTCGGTTCGGGTCCGGACCGCTCGGCGGCAAGGCGCGGCCGGGTGGAACTCAGGCGAGGGTGACCTCCACCGGCAGCTTCTTGACGCCGTTGACGAAGTTCGAGCGCACGCGCGGGACCTCACCGGTCAGACGGATGTCCGCCAGGCGCGGGATCAGCTCCTCGAACATGATGCGGATCTCCGTGCGGGCCAGGAGATTGCCCAGGCACAGGTGGGGGCTGCCCTTGCCGAAGGTGACGTGGTCGTTGTCCGCGCGCGTGACGTCGAAGTCGTACGGGTTGCCGAAGACCTCCTCGTCCCGGTTGCCGGAGGCGAACCACATCACCACCTTGTCGCCCTCCCTGACCTGCTTGCCGCCCAGCTCGACATCGCGCGTGGCCGTGCGGCGGAAGTGGTAGACGGGGGAGGCCCAGCGCAGGAACTCCTCGACGGCGACCGGGATCAGGGAGGGATCCTCCTGGAGCCGGGCGAGCTGCTCGGGGTGCTGGATGAGGGCCAGCATGGAGTGGGAGATGGTGTGCCGGGTGGTCTCGTTGCCGGCGACGACCAGGAGCAGGAAGTAGTTGTCGAAGTCCTGCGGGGAGAGCGGTACCCCGTCCCGGGGCGTCGTGTTGACGAGGCGCGAGACCAGGTCCGTGCCGTCGCCGCCGCGCCGCTGCCGGGCCAGTTCGCGGCCGTACTCGAAGACCTCCAGGGACGCGGGGGAGCGGAACGGCAGATCGCGGTACCGCTCGCTCTCCTCGCTGTGCAGCAGGACGTCCGCGTAGTCGGGGTCGGTGTGCCCGATGATCCGGTTGCCCCAGTCGATGAGCTTCCGGTTGTCCTCCGGCGGCACGTCCAGCAGCCGGGCGAGGACGTTGATCGGGAAGTCCGCCGAGACGTCCTCGACGAAGTCGAAGCGGCCCTTGGCGAGGGCGGCGTCGAGGGTCCTCGCGGTCAGTCCGCGCAGGAAGTCCGTGTAGCCGTTGATCACGCTCGCGCCGAACTGCCGCTGGATCAGGCTGCGCAGCGCGCGGTGCCGGACCCCGTCCAGTTCCAGGATCGAGGCGCGCTTCTTGATCTGGTCGTCGTCGACCTCTTCCAGGTTGACGAACCTCGTCGACGTGAAGGTCTCGGCGTCGCGGTCCACCCGGACGATGTCCTGGTGCCGGGTCACCGCCCAGAAACCGGAGTTGGGCGCCTCCTCGGGCTGCCAGTGCACCGGGTCCTCGTGGCGCAGGGTGTGGAACATCCGCCAGGGGGTGACACCGTCGGTGAAGCGGTCCAGGTCGGTGAGGTCCACGTCGGCCAGGGGCAGCGGCTCGCGCACGGCGTCGGGCAGGGTCTCGGTCGTCATCGGCGTGCTCCTCGGCGTCACAGGGGTCGTCACAGGGGGCGTCACAGGTGGTAGGCGTACTCGGTGAACTCCCAGTCCGTGACGTGCCGGTGGAAGCGTTCGACCTCGTCGCGCTTGTAGGACAGGAAGGACGTGGTGAAGCCCTTGCCGAGCAGGTCGGTCAGGGCGGTGTCCGCCTCCAGCGCGTCCAGCGCGGCGGACAGGGTCTGCGGCAGGACGGCCGAGCGGGCGGTGTCGTAGCCGTAGCCCTCCAGCGGGGCGGGGGGCTCCTCGCCGGCGAGGACACCCAGCAGGGCGGCGGCCGTCGTCGCGGCGATCGCCAGATACGGGTTGGCGCTCGCGTCGCCCAGGCGCAGTTCCAGCCGGGCACCCGAGCCCCGCTCGGGCGGGATGCGCACCATGGCGCTGCGGTTGTCCAGGCCCCAGTCGATCAGCCAGGGCGCGAGCGTGTCCGGCCCGAAGCGTTTGTAGGAGTTGACCGTGGGGTTGAGCAGCGCGGCCAGGGCGGGCGCGTGCGCCAGGACACCGGCGACGGCGTGCCGGGCGGTCGCGGACAGGCCGTACGGGCCCGACGGGTCGTCGAAGGTGTTGCGGCCCTGCTCGTCGTCGCAGGACAGGTGGAGGTGGAAGCCGGAGCCGCCCGCGTCGTTGAAGGGCTTGGCCATGAAGGTGGCCAGCCGGCCCTCCTTCCGCGCCAGTTCCTTGATCGCGGCCTTGAAGCGGAACGAGCGGTCGGCGGCCGACACGGCGTCCGAGTGGGCTAGGTTGATCTCGATCTGGCCGCCGTCGAACTCGTGGTTGCCGCTGATGGCGCGGACCTTCAGGTCCCGCACGTGGCGCAGGGTGCGCAGCAGGTGGTTGTCCGGGTCGGCGCGCAGCCCGGCGGTGTAGACGACCCCGGGGCCGGGTGCGTAGCGGCGCCAGCCGCCCGACGGGTCCGGGTCGCACAGGAAGTACTCCAGTTCCGGCCCGACCACCGGCCGCAGGCCGTGCTCGGCGCACCGGGCGAGGACCGCGCGCAGCAGGTCGCGGGGCGACTCGGGGGCCGGCGCGCCGGTCGCCGGGTCGACGACCTCGCCCAGGCATGCGGCCACCCCCGGCTCCCAGGGCAGCGGCACCAGCGTGTCGAGGTCCGGCCGGACGCAGATGTCCGGCAGGCCCGCGTCGAGCCCGCCGCTGACCGGGACCACATCGCCCTGCGGGCTGGTGTGGTAGACGGCCCGGCAGAACGCCAGCCCGTGCTCGCACGCCCGGGGCAGCTCGTCCAGCAGCACGTCCCGCGCCCGGTCGGTGCCGATCAGGTCGGGATAGGTCACCCGGACCACGTCGATGCCGTCGGCGGCGAGCCGGTCCATGTGGCGGCGGACTTCTTCAAGGTCGTGAGCGCTCACCGTTGTCTCCTCGGGCGGACGTCGGGACACCTCCGGGACACGGGGCCGGGGAGGCGGGTGGCGTGGGAGCGAGCGGCCGGGCGCGGCGGAGCCAGGACCGCCCAAGTCTCGTTTGATGCCAAACGGTAGGGGTGAGGGGAGGGGTCCGCAAGAGGGCGGGGGCAAGAATTTATCCATCCGGATAGCTATTGACCAGACCCCTGCCCCTGCCTACCTTGTTTGAAGCCAAACGAGTTCGGGGCGCGGATCACCGCACCCCGTTGGCCGGGGCCCGGCCCCTTCCCGCCGGGCCCCTTCTCCCCCTTCCCCTCGACGCCCTCACCTCCAGGAGGACCGGCCATGAAGGTCGTCGTCGACATGACCAAGTGCCAGGACCACGGCCAGTGCGTCTTCGCCGCCCCCGACGTCTTCCGGCTGGACGACGACGGCCGCCTCGCCTACGTCCCCGACCCCGACGACGCCCTGCGCGACGAGGTCGAGGAGGCCGCGGACGTCTGCCCGCTCCAGGCCATCCGGATCGAGGACTGACATGAGCGGGCGCATCGTCGTCGCCGGCGCCTCCCTCGGCGGACTGCGCGCCGCCGAGCAGCTGCGCGCCGCGGGCTGGACCGGCGGCATCACGGTGATCGGCGACGAGCCGCACCCGCCGTACAACCGGCCCCCGCTCTCCAAGGAGGTCCTCGCGGGCAAAGCGTCCTTCGCCTCCCTCGCCTTCACGCCGAAGCCGTCCGCCGCCGACGTGGAATGGCGGCTGGGCACCAGGGTCGCCGCGGCGCGCCTCGCCGAGCGGACCGTCACACTCGACGACGGCTCGGTCCTCTCCTACGACTCACTGGTCGTCGCCACCGGGATGCGGCCCCGCCGGCTGCGCTGCCCCGGGCCGGTCGCCGGCCGGCACACCCTCCGCACGATCGACGACGCCCGGGCCCTGCGCGCCGGTGACCACGCTCAAGTCGAAGCTGCAGGATGACCTCAACGCCGCGATCAAGGAGCGCGACGAGCTCCGCTCCTCGACGCTCCGGCTGACGCTCGCC
>NZ_JBEYZD010000072.1:0-47617 GCF_040645895.1 Streptomyces olindensis
GGCTGCGCTCGAGCAGGGAGGTACCCCCATGGCCCCGCTCACCGGCGCTGATGAGGTGCCGTCGGTTCCCTGCGACCTGATCCAAACGACAGGCCCTAGTTCCAGGGTGCTCCTCACACCGGTCGGACGCACCCGTCCGGCGCCGCCTATCCGGCGTGCAGCATCAGCCCGATCCCGACGACGAGCAGCCCGGCCGCCGCGATCCTCGGCGCCCCGAACCGCTCCTTGAAGAACACGGCCCCGATCGCCGCGCCCACGATGATCGACGATTCGCGCAGGGCGGCGATGGGCGCCAGCTCGGCCCTGGTCTGGGCCCACAGGACGAGGGCGTAGGCGGCGACGGAGAGCGCGGCGCCGAGCAGCCCGATCGCGGCGAACGGCCGCAGATTCGCCGCCGTCCGCCCGCGCCACCGCCACGCGGCGTACGCCGGGACGGCCGCCCCCTGCACCGCCATCAGCCAGGCGATGTACCCGAGGGACGAGCCGGCTGCGCGCACGCCCAGCCCGTCGACGACGGTGTACGCCGCTATCGTCAGCCCGGTCGCCAGGGCCGCTCCGATCGCCGCCCAGTCGGGCCGGTGCCCGCGCAGGCCCCACAGGGCGACGCCGGTCAGGCCCGCGCAGGACACGGCGATCCCGGCGGCGGCCCATCCGTCGGGCACCTCGTGTGCGAAGAGGGCGGCCAGCAGCGTCACCACGAGGGGCGCGGTGCCGCGCGCGATGGGATAGGCCTGCCCGAAGTCCCCCAGCCGGAAGGACTGCATCAGCAGCGCGTAGTAGGCGATGTGGATGGCGGCGGAGGCCAGCAGGTACGGCCATGCCGCGGCCGCCGGGAACGCCACGAACGGCGCCAGGGACAGCCCGATGACGAGCCCCCCGCCCGAGATCAGCGCGAAGCCGGCCAGCTTGTCGGTGATCTTGTGGGCGATGGCGTTCCAGCTGGCGTGGGTGACGGCGGCGAGCAGGACGGCGGTGGTGACCAGCGGCGTCACGAGGTGCGCTCGCGCACGTCCACGAGCGTGCCGCCGGCGTGGCCGACGAGGTCCCGCGGCGCCATCGGGAAGACGGTGTACGGGGTCCCGGCCGCGGCCCAGACGACGTCGTGCGCGAGGAGGGAACGGTCGGCGAGGACCCGGGTCCTGGTCCGGTGCCCGAAGGGCGGCACGCCGCCGATGGCGTACCCGGTGGTCTCCCGCACGACATCGGCCCTGGCCCGGGTGACCTTCTCCGCCCCGAGCTGCTTGCGCACCAGCTCGACGTCCACGCGGGAGGCCCCGTCCATGAGGACGAGCACGGGCACCCCGTCCGCGGCGAAGATCAGCGACTTGCAGATCTGGCTCAGCTCGCACCCGAGGGCGGCGGCGGCCTCGGCGGCGGTACGCGTGGCCTCCGGGAACCGGCGGACCCGGCCGACCAGTCCCTCCAGCCCGAGACCGCGCAGGGCCTCGACGAACTGGGGGTGTGCTCCGGAGTTCTCGGCGTCAGTGGCGGCTGTCGTCGTCATGGAGGGCACGGTAGCGGTGGGTGTATGGGGCATGCGAGCGGGTTCTTCGGCCCCGGGACGGCGAGAGGCCGGTGAGGGTCCCCGTCCCCACGGAGCCCTCACCGGCCGGTTTCTCGGCGGGCCGTCAGGCGCGTACCAGCTCCCTGTCCCTGTCGCCGGCCGTGCGCAGGCCCTCGCCCTCCACGTCCACGTTGGGCAGGACGCGGTCGAGCCACCTGGGCAGCCACCAGGCCTTGCGGCCGAGGAGGGCCAGGACGGCCGGGACGATCGCCATGCGGACGACGAACGCGTCGAAGAAGACCGCGATCGCGAGGCCGAAGCCGATCATCTTGACCATCGACTCGGACGAGCCGATGAAGCCGGCGAAGACGGCCATCATGATGACCGCGGCGGCGGTCACGACCCGCGCGCCGTGCCGGAAGCCGGTGACCACGGCCTGGGCGGGCTTCTCGCCGTGGACGTAGGCCTCCCGCATCCGCGTCACGAGGAACACCTCGTAGTCCATGGCAAGACCGAAGACCACGCCGACCATGAAGATCGGCATCATCGACATGACCGGACCCGTCTGCTCGACGCCCATGAGGTCCGACAGCCAGCCCCACTGGAACACCGCGACGACCGCGCCGAGCGCCGCCATCACCGACAGCAGGAAGCCGAGGGCCGCCTTCAGCGGGACCAGGATCGAGCGGAAGACCACGATCAGCAGCAGGAAGGCCAGGCCGACGACGAGGACCAGGTACGGCACCAGTGCGTCGTTGAGCTTCTCGCTGACGTCGATGTTCATCGCCGTGCTGCCGGTGACCAGGACGTTCGCGTCGGTGTCGGCCTTGATGCCGTTACCGGCGTCCCGGATGCCGTGCACCAGGTTCTCCGTCGTGACGGAGGACGGCTTGGAGCCGGGGATGACGGTGATGGTGGCGGTGTCGCCGGCCTTGTTGGGCTGCGGCGGCGTCACCGTCACGACGTCCTTCAGGCCCTTGATCTCGTCGCCGGTGGCGGTGAAGGCCGCCTTCGGGTCGTCACTGCCCTTGGCGTCGACCACGACCATCAGCGGGCCGTTGAAGCCGGGGCCGAAGCCCTCGGACAGCAGGTCGTAGGCGCGGCGCTGCGTGGTGGAGGTGGGCTGGGAGCCGTCGTCGGGCAGGCCCAGTTCCAGGGACGCCGCCGGGACGGCCGCCGCGCCGAGGCCGACGACGCCGAGCAGCAGGACCGCGATCGGGCGGCGGACGACGAAGCTCGCCCAGCGGGTGCCCAGATTGGGCCTGGCCGGCTTGTCCTGCTTCTTCGCCCGGCCGAGGAGCTTGCCCTTCTCACCCATCGGCTTGACCTTGCGGCCCGCGTATCCCAGCAGGGCCGGGACCATCGTCAGGGCGATCAGCACCGCGATGGCCACCGTGCCCGCCGCGGCGATGCCCATCTTCGTCAGCATCGGGATGTTGACGACGGACAGGCCCACCAGGGCGATCACCACGGTCAGTCCGGCGAAGACCACCGCGGAGCCCGCCGTGCCGACGGCCCGGCCGACCGCCTCCTCGCGGTCGCGCCCCTCGGCCAGTTCGGCGCGGTAGCGGGAGACGATGAACAGGGCGTAGTCGATGCCGACCGCCAGGCCGATCATCATCGCCAGCGTCGAGGTGGTCGAGCCGAGGTCGAGGGCACTGGCCAGGGCCGTGATCGCGGAGACGCCGATGCCCACGCCGATGAGGGCCGTCAGCAGTGGCAGTCCGGCCGCGACCAGCGAGCCGAAGGTGATGACGAGGACGACCGCGGCGACCGCGATGCCGATGATCTCGCTGCTGCCGGTGTGCGGGACCGCCTGGAGCGCGTCGCCGCCGATCTCGACGGTCAGCCCGGCCTTCCGCGCGTCCTGGGCGGTGTCCTGCAGGGCGTCCTTGGCGGCGTCGTCCAGCTCCATGCCGGAGACCTTGTACGACACCTGCGCGTAGGCGATCGTGCCGTCCTTGCTGACGGCCTTCGCCCGGTACGGGTCGGTGACGGAGGCGACCTCGGAGCCGTCGGCCAGCTCCTTCACGGTCTCCTGGACCGTCGCCTTGTTGCCGGGGTCGGTCATCTTCTCGCCGCTCGGCGCCTTGAAGACGACGCGGGCGGTGGCTCCGTCGGCGCTCATGCCCGGGAAGCGCTGCTCCAGCAGGTCGAAGGCCTTCTGGGCCTCGGTGCCGGGGATGGAGAACGAGCTGTTGCCGGCGGCGGGGGCGCTGGCCGCGCCGACCCCGGCGAGGGTCAGCAGGGCCACCCATATCAGGGCGACCAGATGCCGTCGCCGGAAGGAGATCCGGCCGAGTTTGTAGAGGAAAGTGGCCACGAGGGCGTACTCCCGGTCAGGTCGTGAGGTCTTCAGGGCAGGGGTGATCAGCCCGACGACGTGAGCGGAGACGTCAGGTGGGGGGCTAGCTCAGGGGACTACTGGGTGGGAACGCCGAGGGCGGGGAGGACCACGGCGTCGATGTACGAGGTCAGGAAGGCCCGCGTCGGGGGCTTGTCGTCGAGGACCGCGCAGGTGACGAACGCGCCGAGCATCATGTGCACCACGAAGTCGAGCGCCGGGCAGTCCGGACGGACCTCGCCCCGGTCGACGGCACGCTGCAGCACGATGCGGAAGTCGGCGACCTCCGGTTCGATGATCTGGCTGCGGAACTCGCTGTGCAGGTCCGGGTTGGCGTGCATCGCCATGGCCAGCCCGCGCATCAGCGCGCCGTTCTGCTCCATCTCCGCGTCGTCCGCTCGCGCCGTGAGGGCGTGGAAGTCGCCGCGGAGCGACCCGGTGTCGATCTCGCCGAGGTCCTTGCCCGGCTTGGTGTGCCGGATCGCCTTGACGACCAGCTGCGCCTTGCCGCCCCACTGGCGGTAGAGCGTGGCCTTGCTGGACCGGGTGCGAGCGGCCACGGCGTCCATGGTGAGGGCGTCGTAGCCGACTTCGCGGAGCAGGTCGAGCACGGCCTCGTACAGCTCGGCCTCACGCTCGGGGGTGATCCGACTGCGACGCGCGGTGGCGACCTCAGCCATCTCTCTCACCTTCCTGCTCCGAACGACACGGTTTCGTACGTGACGAATGTATCGCAGCCCCTATGGAAACGAAACAGTTTCGTACGTGTCCTGGGTCACGAGCCCGCCAGGCATCCGCTTTGTCTGGACTTGCTCCGCTCCGTCCCCCGGCAAAGCATGAAGACGTGACCTATCTGCGGCTGCCACACCTCCATGACGACCTGCTGTGCTTCGTGGCCGAGGACGACCTCTGGCTCGCCCCGCTCGACGGCCCCGGCCGCGCCTGGCGGCTCACCGTCGACCGCACCAAGGCGGGCCACCCCCGCTTCTCGCCGGACGGCCGGCACCTCGCGTACACGAGCTGGCGCAGCCTGGTGCCCGAGGTCCACCTCGTCCCCGTCGACGGCGGCCCGGGCCGGCAGGTGAGCCACTGGGGCAGCGCCGACACCCGGGTCTGCGGCTGGACCCCGGAGGGCGAGATCCTGGCCGTGGCCTCGCACGGCGAGCCCTTCTCGTACTTCACCTGGGCCTACAAGGTCTCCCCCGACGGCGACCCGGGCCGCAAACTGCCCTGGGGGCCGGTCGCCGACATCCAGGTGGCCGACCTGGACGGCGAGCGCAGGACCCTCCTCCTGACCGGCACCCCGCCCCATGAACCGGCCGCCTGGAAGCGCTACCGGGGCGGCGCCACGGGCCGGCTGTGGCTGCACGGCGAACGGCTGCTCGAAGGCCTCGGCGGCCATCTGCACTCCCCCCTGTTCGTCGGCGGCCGGATCGCCTTCCTCTCCGACCACGAGGGCGTCGGCAACCTCTACTCGTGCGCCTACGACGGCTCCGACCTGCGCCGCCACACCGACCACGACGCCTTCTACGCCCGGCACGCGGCGAGCGACGGCACCCGGGTGGTGTACCAGTGCGCGGGCGATCTGTGGCTGGTGGACGACCTGTCCCCGGGCTCCGAGCCACGCCGGCTCGACGTCCGGCTGAGCGGGCCGCGCGCGGGGCGACGCCCGTACCAGGTGGCGGCCTCCCAGCACGTCGACGGGGTGTCGGTCGACGAGACGGGGCGGGCCAGCGCCGTCGTCGTACGCGGCAGCCTGTACTGGCTCACCCACCGGGACGGACCGGCCCGCACCCTCACCGACACCCCGGGCGTCCGCGTGCGGATGCCGGAGATGCTCGGCGGGAGCGGGCGGGTGGCGTACGTGACGGACGCGGAGGGCGAGGACGCCATCGAGATCGCCTCCCTGCCCCGGGCGAGCGGCGACCGCACCCCCCGGCGGCTGTCGGCGGGCACGCTGGGCCGGGTGCGCGAACTGGTCTCGGACCCGGAGGGCGAGCTGCTGGCGGTCGCCTCGCACGACGGGCGGCTCCTCCTCGTCGACGTCACGGAGGAGGGCGACGGCGAGGTCACCGAGCTGATCCGGTCGATCAACGGACCCGTGCGCGACCTCGCGTTCTCCCCGGACGGGGCGTGGCTGACCTGGTCGCACCCGGGCATCGGGCGGACGCTGCGGCAGATCAAACTGGCCCGGATCAAGGACCGGTTCGTCGTCGACGTCACCAACGGCCGCTTCGAGGACGAGAACCCGGTCTTCACCCGCGACGGCCGCTACCTCGCCTTCCTGTCCTGGCGCGGCTTCGACCCGGTCTACGACGTGCACACCGGCGACCTGTCCTTCCCGCTGGGCTGCCGCCCGTACCTCGTGCCGCTGTCCTCGGCGACGCCCTCCCCCTTCGCGGTGAACCCGGAGGGCCGCCCGGCCGCAGGCGGCCTGGACCCGGTGGAGGACGACGAGAACGGCGACGGCGGGGCCGTCATCGTCGAGGTCGAGGGCCTGGAGAGCCGGGTCACGCCGTTCCCGGTGGCCGCGTCCAAGTACTCGGCGCTGCACCCGGTGGCGGGCGGCGGCCTGGTCTGGCTGCGCTGGCCTATCTCGGGCGCACTGGGCGAGACGTTCGCCAACCCGGACGACACCAGCGGCCGGCCGACCCTGGAGCACTTCGGCATCACCAAGGCCAAGAAGTCCGAACTCGCCGTACACCTGGACTGGTTCGCGGTCAGCGGCGACGGCACCCGGCTGGTGATCGTCGACGAGGGCGAGCTGCGCGCGGTCCCGGCGGGCGAGCCCGGCGACGCCGACTCGACGGTGTGGATCGACGCCCGCCGCATCCTGCACACGGTCGACCCGGCCGCGGAGTGGCGGCAGGCGTACGAGGAGGCCGGGCGGCTGATCCGGGCCTACTTCTGGGAGCCGGGCATGTGCGGCATCGACTGGGACGGGGTGCTGGACCAGTACCGCCCGCTGGTCGAACGGGTGGCGTCCCCGGACGAGTTCGCCGACCTGCTGCGCGAGGTGCTGGGCGAGCTGGGCACGTCCCACGCCTACGTCTCCCCCGCCCGGCGCAACGAGGGCCCGCCGCACTACCAGCGCCGGCAGGGCCTGCTGGGCGCCAACTTCGTACGCCGCGACGGCGGCTGGATGGTCAAGCGGATCCTGCCCGGCGACTCCTCCGACTCCAAGGCCCGCTCCCCGCTGGCCGGTACGGGCATCCGCGAGGGCGCGCTCCTCACCCACGTCGACGGCCGCCCGGTGGACCCGGACGCGGGCCCGTACCCGCTGCTGGCGGGCTCGGGCGGGACGACGGTGGAGCTGACCTTCTCCCCGGCGGAGGGCGACGGGCCGCCCCGGCGGGTCGCCGTCGTGCCGCTGATCGACGAGCGGCCGCTGCGCTACCAGGACTGGGTGGCGAAACGGCGTGCGGTGGTGCGCGAGTTGAGCGGGGGCCGCTGCGGCTACCTCCACATCCCGGACATGGGCGGTTCGGGCTGGGCGCAGTTCAACCGCGACCTGCGCATGGAGGTGTCCCGGCCCGCGCTGATCGTGGACGTGCGCGGCAACGCCGGCGGCCACATCAGCGAGCTGGTCATCGAGACGCTGAGCCGCACGATCCTGGGCTGGGACCTGACCCGGGACGCCCAGCCGGTGTCGTACACCTCGAACGCGCCGCGGGGCCCGGTGGTGGCCCTGGCGGACGAGGCGACCTCCTCCGACGGCGACATGATCACCGCCGCGTTCAAGCTGCTCAAGCTCGGCCCGGTCGTAGGACAGCGCACCTGGGGCGGTGTGGTCGGCATGACCGGCCGCCACGAGCTGGGCGACGGCACGGTGATCACGGTGCCGATGAACGCGGCCTGGTTCGACGCCTACGGCTGGTCCGTGGAGAACAAGGGCGTCGCCCCCGACATCGACGTCCTGCGCACCCCGCTGGACTGGGCCGAGGGGCGGCACGCCCAGCTGACCGACGCGGTGGAGCTGGCCCTCGGGCTGCTGGAGACCAACCCGCCCGCGACACCGCCCACCTACAGCGACGTACCGGACCGCTCCCGCCCGAAGCTGCCGCCCAGGGCGTGACCCACGCTGCCGCAGGACGTGACCCACAAGTGCCCCACAGGGGAAAGGGGCGCCCCGCACGGGGGCGCCCCAGTCCGCTCAGCACGCGTCGTCAGGCGTCGTAGTCCTGGTCGAAGCGGTCCTCCTGCTCGCGCTCACGGTCACGGTCCCGCTCGCGGTCGCGCTGCGGCTGCGAGGGGTCCATCTCCTCGTCACGCCGGCGGCCGCGGCCCTGCATCTGCTCGCGAGCCTGGTCCGCCTTCTGACGGGCCTGGTTCTGCCACTGCTCGGACTTCTCCTGGAACTGGTCCTTCATACCCATGTGGGTTCACTCCCGTTGGGGGTGAGGGGATCTGGCTCGTTCAGATTCACATGGGTCGTGACCCTGCGCATGTCGATCACTTACGCAGCGTAGTCCGCTGCTGCTCATCGGCCGCCCCTCCGGCTCCGACCAGGCCCGTTCGCATGCCCGTGAGCCGGTCCGCGAACCGCCGCATCTCCCGCTGGCCCACCGTCCCGATGACCCCGGGCAGGTAGCCGCGCACGCTCTGCATCCCGCGCAGCCACCACTGCCCGTACACATGGCTCGACCGCCGCTCGATCCCGGCCACGAGCCGGTCCACCGCGGGACCCAGCGGGTAGGTCTTGTTCGACGGCCAGGGCAGCCGCTGCCTCAACTCCCGCATGACGTCGTCCTGGTCGGCTCCGCGCACCATGTCGGTGTCGGTCCACGACAGGTACCCCACGCCGACCCTCACGCCCCGGTGCCCGACCTCGGCGCGCAGACTGTGCGCGTACGCCTCCACGCCCGACTTGGACGCGCAGTACGCGGTCATCATCGGCGCCGGGGTGATCGCGGCCAGGGACGCGATCTGCAGCAGATAGCCCCGGCTCTCCAGCAGCATCGGCAGGAAGGCGCGGGCGGTCACCGCCGAGCCGACCAGGTTGACCTCGATCACCCGCCGCCAGGACTCCGGGTCGGAGTCGACGAACGGACCCCCGGTCGCCACACCGGCGTTGGCGACGACGATGTCGACCCTGCCGAACCGCTCCTTGACCTCTTCGGCGACCCGGGCCATCGCCTCGTGGTCGGTGACGTCGGCGTGCCAGTGGTCGCTGTCGCTGTGCAACCGCCCGGAGACCTGCTTGAGCGCGTCCGGCTCCAGGCCGACCAGGGCGATCTTCACGCCGCGCGCGGAGAGCTTGCGGGCCAGCAGCTCCCCGACGCCGCGCGCCGCCCCGGTCACCACGGCGACCTTGCCTTCGAGGCTCACCCTGCTCATGCGCTCTCCTCGGATACGACCTGGATGTGTGTGGTGACGAGCTCGCGTATCTTCCCGGTGACCAGCTCGGGCGCCTCGATCGGGGTCATGTGCCCGATGCCGGGCAGCTCGGTGAACCCGGTGCACCGCGGCAGCGCCTCGCACAGGGCCCGGGCCTGCGCCGGCGGGGTCAGCCGGTCCGCCGTACCGACGACGACGGCCGTGGGGACGGTCAACTCCCGCACTCCGTGGTCGAGATCGAGCAGGTCCAGCACCTGCGACCAGGCGTGGCGGACCGTCCGGGGGCAGGCGTGCACGATCCGGGCGCAGGCCTCGACCATGTGCGGCGCCGAACCGGGGCCCATGGTCCCGTACTTGAGGATCCGGCGGGCCAGGGGCGTGACCGGGCCGAGCGGGGCGCGCGAGCCGAGGATCCGCCGGGTCAGCCAGGTCCGCACCCGCCCGGGCCGCAGGGGGACGACGGTGGCGGCGGCGACCAGCCGCGAACTGCCCGTGCTGCACAGCAGGACGGCGGCGGCGTGCTCCCGGAAGGCGGCCCGCCCGGAGGCCGCCATGACGGTCATGCCGCCCATGGAGTGCCCGGCGATCACGGCCTGTTCGCCCGGCGAGAGGGTGGCTCGAAGGACGGCTTCCAGGTCGTCGGCGAGGGCGTCGGTGCCGCAGGCCCGGCTCGCGGGGCTGCGGCCGTGGCCGCGCTGGTCGTAGGCGATGACCCGGTGGTCGGCGGCCAGGTCGCGGATCTGGGCGGCCCAGAAGGCGGTGGAGCAGGTCCAGCCGTGGGCGAGGACGACCGCGGGGGCGCCCTCGGGGCCGTGGATCTCGACGTGCAGCCGGGCGCCGTCCGCCGAGAAGGCGGTCAGTTCGCGCACCGGGACGGGCGGGGCGTAGGGCCCGGAGTCGACGTGCAGGAGGCGGCTCACGCGTCCACCCCCGCCTTCTCCGCGGCCTGCTTCTCGCCCGTCCCGGCCACGGGGGCCCGCAGGACGTCGTACTCGGCGAGGTCCACCCGCTTCGTCGCGCGCCGGAACTCGGCCGTCGTGCCGGGCCAGATGGTGGTGTTGCGGCCGCTCGCGTCGAGGTACCAGCTGGTGCAGCCGCCGGTGTTCCACACGGTGCGCTTCATGCGCTCCTGCACCCGGTGGTTCCAGGCGCTCACGGCTTCGGGGCGGGCGTCGAGGGCGACCCGGCCGCCGAGCACGTCGAGCTGGCGGACGTAGTCGGCCAGGTAGTTCAGCTGCGACTCGATCATCAGGATCATCGAGGAGTTCCCGAGGCCCGTGTTGGGCCCGATGATCGTCATCCAGTTGGGGAAGCCGGCCGCAGAGGCGCCGCGCAGGGCCTCCATGCCGCCCTTCCAGGTCTCGGCGAGGGTCCGCCCCTCGGCGCCCACGACCCGTTCGGCGATGGGCATGTCGGTGACGTGGAAGCCGGTGCCGAACACGATGGCGTCGACCTCGGCCTCGCTGCCGTCGGCGGCGACCAGGGTCGAGCCGCGCACCTCGGCCAGCCCGCTCGCGACGACGTCCACATTGGGCCGCGCGAGCGCCGGGTAGTACTCGCTGGACAGCAGGATCCGCTTGCAGCCGATGCGGTAGTCCGGGGTGAGCTTGGCGCGCAGGGCCGGGTCCTTGATGGCCCGGGCCATGTTGCGCTTGGCGAGCTGCTCCACGAACCCGAGCTCGTTCGGGTGCTTGGTGAACGCCTGGACCTGGAGTTCCCGGATGCCCCACAGCAGCCCGCGCCTGAGCTGCGAGGTGAAGGGCAGCTGCCGGTGGAGCCACCGCTCGGCACCGCTGATGGCCCGGTCCATGCGCGGCATGACCCACGGCGGGGTGCGCTGGAAGAGGGTGAGCCGGGAGACGTCCGGCTGGATCGACGGCACGATCTGGATGGCCGACGCGCCCGTGCCCACCATGGCGACGCGCTTGCCGCGCAGGTCGTAGTCGTGGTCCCAGCGGGCGGAGTGGAAGACCTTGCCGGGGAAGGAGTCCAGGCCGGGGATGTCCGGCACCTTCGGGTCGGACAGCGGCCCGGTCGCCGACACGACGAGGTCGGCGGAGAGGTTCCCGCTGCTGGTCTCGATGTCCCAGCACAGCCGCTCGGCGTTCCAGCTCATCCGCTTCACCTCCGAGTCGAAGCGGAGGTGCGGGCGCAGCCGGAAGGTGTCGGTCACGTGCTCCAGGTAGGCGCGGATGTGCTCCTGCCCCGAGAAGGTGCGCGGCCAGTCCGGGTGGGGCGCGAAGGAGAACGAGTACAGATGCGACGGCACGTCACAGGCGCACCCCGGGTAGCTGTTGTCCCGCCAGGTGCCGCCGACGCTGCCCGCCCGCTCCAGGACGACGAAGTCGGTGACGCCCTCGCGCCTGAGCCGCACGGCGGCCCCCAGCCCGCCGAACCCGGACCCGACCACCGCGACCCGCACGTGTTCGTGCTCGCGCTCGCCCATGCCGACACCTCCACACACCACGAGAACCGCGCCAGTGAACACTGGCGCAATGGGAGAGTAGGGCAGCACCGTACTGATGGGTAGGGGGCGGGCGAGGAAAGTTACCCGCGGTACGCCTTAAGGTGCCCAGGTGTCAGAGAAGCGTGAATACCGCATGGAAGAGCTGGCCCGCCTGGCCGGGATCACGGTGCGCACCCTGCGCTTCTACCGCGAACGCAAGCTGATCCCGCCACCCCGCCGCGAGGGCCGGATCGCCTGGTACGACGACGATCACCTCGCCCGGCTGCGCACGATCACCGCCCTGCTGGAACGCGGCCACACCCTCAGCGGCATCGCGGAGCTGGCGGAGGCCTTCGACCACGGCCGGGACGTAGGCGACCTGCTCGGCGTCGGCGCCCCGACCGAGGAGGAGCCGGTCCACCTCACCCCCGAGGAACTCGCCGACCACTTCGCCGGCGAGGCCACGCCCGAGAACCTGGCCGCCGCCATGGACCTCGGCTACCTCGGCACCGACGGCGGCGAGATCGTCCACATCAGCCGCCGCCTGCTGGACGTCTCCTCGGCCCTGGTCCGCGAGGGCATCCCCCTCGCGGAGGTCCTGGAGGCGGCCAAGCAGGTCCGCACCCACGCCGACGCCCTGGCCGAACTCTTCACCGCCCTGGTCCTCCGCCACGCCTCCGAAACGGACCTGCCCCGCCTGCGCCCACTGGCACGCAGCGTGGTGGAGGCGGAACTGTCACTGGCGCTGGACCGGCGGATGCGCAGGTCCTAGCACTCGTAGACGACGGTCACCGGCGCGTGGTCGGACCACCGCTCGGCATGCGTCGCGGCCCGCTCCACGAACCCCTTCACGGCCCGGCCGGCGAGCCCCGGGGTGGCCACGTGGTAGTCGATCCGCCAACCGGTGTCGTTGTCGAAGGCCCGCCCCCGGTACGACCACCACGAGTACGGTCCCTCGACGTCGGGGTGCAGCGCGCGCACGACGTCGACATAGCCGCCGTCGGCCGGGTCGAGCACGCGGGACAGCCACTCCCGCTCCTCGGGCAGGAACCCGGAGTTCTTGGTGTTGCCGCGCCAGTTCTTCAGGTCGGCCCTCTGGTGGGCGATGTTCCAGTCGCCGCAGACCAGCACCTCCCGGCCGTCGGCGGCGGCCCGCTCCCGGAGGCCCTTCAGGTGGGCGAGGAACTCGCCCATGAAGCGCTCCTTCTCGTCCTGCCGTTCGGTGCCGACCTCACCCGAGGGCAGGTACAGCGAGGCGACGGTGACCCCCGGCAGATCGGCCTCCACGTACCGCCCGCTGCCGTCGAACTCGTCCGACCCGAACCCGATCCGCACCCGTTCGGGCTCATGGCGGCTGTACAGCGACACCCCGGCCCGCCCCTTGGCGGCGGCCGGCGCGTGCACCACGTGCCACCCCTCGGGCGCGCGGACGTGCTCGGGCAGCTGCTCCGGCTCGGCCCGCACCTCCTGCAGGCACAGCACGTCGGCGTCGGTCCCGGCCAGCCACTCCACGAAGCCCTTCTTCGCGGCGGCACGCAGCCCGTTCACATTCACAGAGGTCACAGTGAGCACCCCGGCACCATACCCGCAGACTGGACCAGGTCCAGTTCCGGATCGAATACCGTAGCGGCCATGCACATACGCCGGGTCTCCTTCGACCACCCCGACGCCATGAAGCTGAACGACCAGGTCCAGGCCGAATACGCCGTCCGCTACGGGGACGACGGCGACGCCACGCCCATGGCCGCCGCGGACTTCGAACCGCCGAACGGCATCTACCTGATCGCGTACGACGAGCACGGCACCCCCGTCGCCTCCGGCGGCTGGCGCGCCCAGGACGCGAACGACGAGGGCAACCAGGACGGCGACGCCGAGGTCAAGCGCATGTACGTGGCCGAGCAGCTGCGCGGCAGGGGCCTCGCCCGCCGTATCCTGTCCGCCCTGGAGGAGGACGCCCGGGCCGCCGGCCGCGTCCGCATGGTCCTGGAGACCGGCACGAAGCAGCCGGAGGCTATAGCCCTGTACACGTCCAGCGGCTACGAACCGTGCGCCAAGTTCGGCTACTACCGCCACTACGAGTCGAGCCGCTGCTTCGCGAAGCGACTGCGGCCCGCCGGCTGACGGGGGCTCAGCGGCCGCCCCGCCCGTGCCGCTTGTCACGCGGCGCGCGCTGCGCGCGGCCGCGCCACCACTCGATCACCGAGCCGGTCTCGCCCCGCCGGTGCGGCGGCACCAGCGCCTTCGGCCAGTTGAACCACGCGATCTTGAGGTGCAGCGCCAGCAAGGGCGGCGAGCACAGGATGAGGATCACACCGGCATTCACCATGGCGATCTCCCCGTCCGAGGCGGCGGTGACGGCGATGCCTATCGTCATGCAGACGCCCGCGGCGGTGAACGGGACGATGCCGCGTTCGTGCCCCTCGACGACCGACGGGTTCCAGGAGTATCCGAGGTACAGGTCGGGCGCCCGGCCGGAGCCGGTCCAGTGCAGCCACGCCGCCCGGACGAAGAACAGGTTCAGCGCGCCCGCGAAGACGGCGGCGAGGATGCCCGGAACGAGATGTGCCACAGCGCCTCCGCGGCAAGCGCACCGACCAGATACCCCAGTATCCGGGGTGAGATCGTCAAGAAGATCCACGGCCGGGCCAAGCCTGGGCAAGCATGTGGCCCTGAACACACGTCAGAGCCCGGTCGGTTTCCCGACCGGGCTCTGAGCTGCGTGGACCTGAGGGGATTTGAACCCCTGGCCCCCTCGATGCGAACGAGGTGCGCTACCGGACTGCGCCACAGGCCCTTGCAACGAGTGAAACTCTAGCACCCCGATCGGCCTGCTTGGAAATCCGTTCCCCAGGGGCGGTCACCTGCGGGTTCGCGGTGCTATTCGTTGGCAGCCCGGGGCCGCTCCCCGTCCTCGTACTGGTCGAACAGCGGCGTGCGCCCGCGCTCCCGGGCCCGTCTCGCCGAGGCCGCCCGGCGGGCGTCGGTGCGCCCGTCGTCGTCCGCTCTGTCCTGCGGGCGGGGGTCCGCCTCGGCCGGGTCCGCGGCCTCGGCCTCGCGCTCCGCGTCCGGGGCGACCGCGCTGGAGCGGGCCGAGCTCCACGTGTCGGGGGCGCCGAGGTCCACGTCACTGGTGGCCCGGGGGGCGACCGGCGCCGTCACATACGTCGGCAGGGGCACCGGCACCGGCTCCCAGCTGTCGCCCTGCCCCGGCCGCCGCTGCCGCTCGCGCTGCTGGTCGACCCACTCCGCGTGATCGGTCTGCTCGACGAGAGCGCGCCGGTCCGCCGCGAGCGCCGACAGGCCGGGGTCGGTCACCGGCTCGGGTCCGTCCTCCGGTTCGTCGGTCTCCGCGTCGGCCGCGGCGCGCCGGCGGGGCTGGCGCTGCCGCTCCCGCAGCCGCTGGGCCGCGGCCTCGGCCCGGCGGCGGTCCATCTGGTAGGCGAAGCGGCGGCGCTCCTGGGTGCGCAGGTACGCGATGTACACGCTGAGCATGACAGCGGGCACGCCCGGGGCCCACAGGAACGCCAGGCCTCCGACCGCGGCGACGATCGCGCCGAGGGTGAAGGCGAGGAACAGCATGGTGGTGGTGCGCCGGCGGCGCGCGAGCACCTTCGAGCGCCGGGCTCGTGCCGCGGCCGCCTGGGCCTGCGGTGACATGCCGCGCCGGGCCGCCGGCACGCGGCTGCCCGCGCGCTCGGGATCCGCCGCATTGGGTGCGGGCGGCGCCGGGCGGGCCGGCTGCTCCGGTGCGGGCGACGGTACGGGTGCCTGGGTCTGCGGACGGGTCTTGGACACGGCGAAGGCCCGGACGTCCACCGAGTCGGTGACGACGTCCAGGTCGTCGGCGTCCCGCTCCCCCTCGTCGGTGGAGCGCGCCCGCAGGTCCCTGGCGTACCGGCGCTCCATCCCCGCCCGTCCGGACAGCAGCCGGATGGCGGTGCTGAAGCGTTCCGTCGGACGGGCCTCGTTCAGCTCGTCCTGCCTACGGAGCCACATCGGCACCAAGTAGGCGGCCCAGGCCCCGACAATGACTGCGTAGATGAGGCCGCTGCTGCTCACGCCTCACACCGTAGAGGGGTTTCCGTGAGGCCATCCGCCAATTGGGCCGGTGTGTCGCACGATCTGGCTGATATTTCGAACTTTTTTTGTGACCGATGCGATCAGCAGACCGCCCGGGGCGGGAATTCATAGCCCCGAGACGGTCATCGGGCGATCAATTTCGAACATGCATTCAATTTCCGGGGTGGTGCCGGATTCCCGGATTACTCTGCGATCGTGCCCGGTGCCAGCGCCGGAGCAACCCGTCCGGCACCTCTTCCGCCGTCAGCGCGAAGACGAGGTGGTCGCGCCAGGCCCCGTCGATGTGGAGATAACGCGGTCTGAGCCCCTCCTCCCGGAATCCGAGTTTCTCCACGACGCGGCGGCTGGGCCCGTTCTCCGGGCGAATGCAGACCTCGATGCGGTGCAGTCCGACCGTGCGGAAACAGTGGTCCACGACGAGTGCCACCGCCGTCGGCATCACCCCGCGCCCGGCCACCCCCTCGTCCACCCAGTAGCCGACGTGCCCCGAGCACATCGAGCCCCAAGTGATCCCGGCGACCGTCAACTGGCCCACCAGCCGCCCCTGGTACTCGATGACGAAGGGCAGCATCCGGCCCGCGTTGGCCTCCGACCGGAGGTGGCGGACCATCTGGCGGAAGGTCGGGCGGTGGGCGAGCGGCCCGCCGGGCGAGGGCGGCGGGATGGTCGCCTCCCAGGGGCGCAGCCAGTCGCGGTTGCGCCGGTTGACCTCACGCCACGCCCGCTGGTCGCGCAGCTTTATCGGCCTGAGGACGATGTCGCCGTCCACCAGCTCGACGGGCCAGGATGGGCTGTTCAGCTCGCACCCCCACTGCTGGGTCTGGGGTGGTCGCCGCCGCGGAGCTGCTCGACGGCGTGGACCAGGAGCGGCTCCAGGACGGCCAGGCCGTCCTTCACGCCCCCGCTGGAACCGGGCAGATTGACGATCAGCGTGCTCCCGGCCACTCCGGCCAGGCCCCGGGAGAGCGCCGCGGTCGGCACCTTCTCCCGGCCGAACGCCCGGATGGCCTCGGCGATGCCCGGCACCTCGTGGTCGATCACCCGGCGGGTCGCCTCGGGGGTCCGGTCGGTGGGCGAGATGCCCGTGCCGCCGGTGGTGACGATGACGTCGTAGCCGGCGTCGACACCGGCGCGCAGGGCCGCCTCGACGGGGTCGCCGTCGGGGACGACCTGCGGGCCCTCGACCTCGAAGCCGAAGCGCCCCAGGCCGTCGGCGATCAGCGGGCCGCCCTTGTCCTCGTAGATTCCGGCGGCGGCCCGGTTGGAGGCCGTGACGACGAGAGCGCGGTACGTCATGCCCGGCTCCAGTCGCCCGACTTGCCGCCCGTCTTCTCCTCCACCCGTACGTCCGTGATGACCGCTCCCTTGTCGACCGCCTTGACCATGTCGATCACGGTGAGCGCGGCGACGGAGACCGCGGTGAGGGCCTCCATCTCGACGCCCGTGCGGTCCGTGGTCTTCACGGTGGCCAGGATCTCCACCGCGTCGTCCGCGACCGACAGGTCCAGTTTCACACCGGACACCGACAACGGGTGACAGAGCGGGATCAGGTCGGGGGTGCGTTTGGCACCCATGATCCCGGCGATGCGCGCGGTCGCGAGGGCGTCGCCCTTGGGGACGCCCTCGCCGCGCAGCAGCTCGATCACGCGCGGCGAGACGAGGACGCGGCCGCTGGCGCGGGCGGTGCGCGCGGTCACGTCCTTCCCCGACACGTCGACCATGCGGGCCGCGCCGGCGTCGTCGAGGTGGGTCAGCCGGTCCTGCGTCGGGCCGTCCTGCGTGCGTGGGTCCTGCGTGCTCATGCTGTGTGGCGCTCCCGGTCCGGGCCTGCTGTGCGCGACACGGTACCCCCAACCAGCGCCTATCGGCCGAGCAGGACCACCTCGACCTCGGAGCCGGGCTCGACGGACTCGGTGTCCTCGGGGACGACGATCAGCGCGTCCGCGTGGGCGAGGGCCGCGACCAGGTGTGATCCGGCACCGCCGACCGGGGTCACCCGGCCGTCCGCGTACGTGCCGCGCAGGAACTGGCGGCGGCCCTTCGGGGAGGTCAGCGCCTTGTCGGCGGCCAGGGTCGCCCGGGTCGTCGGCCGGTGGACGTCGTCGAGGCCCATGAGGGTGCGGATGGCGGGGCGGACGAACAGTTCGAAGGAGACGTACGACGACACCGGGTTGCCGGGCAGGGCCAGCAGCGGGGTGTGGTCGGGGCCGATGGAGCCGAAGCCCTGGGGCTTGCCGGGCTGCATGGCGAGCTTGCGGAACTCCACGCCGCTGCCCGGCTCGTCCTCGTCGCCGACGTGGGACAGGGCCTCCTTGACCACGTCGTACGCGCCGACGCTGACCCCGCCCGTGGTGACCATCAGGTCGGCGCGGACCAGCTGGTCCTCGATGGTGGAGCGCAGGGTCTCGGCGTCGTCGGCGACGGCGCCCACCCGGTAGGCGAGGGCGCCGGCGTCACGGGCGGCGGCGGTGAGGGCGAAGCTGTTGGAGTCGTAGATCTGACCCGTGCGCAGTTCCGTGTCGGGCTGGACGAGTTCGCTGCCGGTGGAGAGCACCACCACGCGCGGGCGCGGGCGGACGCGGACCGTGCCGCGCCCGATCGCGGCGAGCAGGGCGATCTGGGGCGGGCCGAGGACCGTGCCGGCCTCCAGGGCGCGGTCGCCGGCCTTCACGTCACTGCCCTTGGCGCGCACGTGCGCGCGTGCCTCGGCCGGGCGGTACACGTGCACGTGCCCGGTGGCGCCCTCGGGGCCGAGGCTGCGGGCGCGCATCCCGCGCACCGGCCCCTCGCCGAGGCCGCCGTCGGTCCACTCGACGGGCACGACCGCCTCGGCGCCGGGCGGCAGCGGTGCGCCGGTCATGATGCGGGCGGCCTGGCCGGGTCCCACGTGCAGCGGCTCGGCCTGGCCGGCGGCGACGTCCCCGACGACCTCCAGGGCCGCCGGGAACTCCTCGCTCGCGCCCGCGACGTCCGCGACCCGCACCGCGTAGCCGTCCATGGAGCTGTTGTCGAACGGCGGCAGGGACACCGGCACCGTGATGTCGTCGACCAGGACGCAGCCCTGGGCGTCGAGCAGGTGCAGTTCGATCGGCTCCAGGGGGCGGACGGTGGCGAGGATGTCCTCCAGGTGCTCGTCCACCGACCAGAGGTGGTCGGGGCCGGGGTGATCCTGGTCCGTGACGCGGGGCGCGGCGCTGCTCAACGTGTTACATCTCCTCGGCTACGTAACTGCGAAGCCAGGTCCGGAAGTCCGGGCCCAGGTCTTCACGTTCGCACGCGAGTCGGACAATGGCACGCAGGTAGTCGCCGCGGTCGCCGGTGTCATAGCGGCGGCCCTTGAAGACCACGCCGTGCACCGGGCCGCCGATCTTCTCGTCGGCCGCGAGCTGCTGGAGGGCGTCGGTGAGCTGGATCTCGCCGCCGCGGCCCGGCTCGGTCCGGCGCAGTATGTCGAAGATGTGCGGGTCGAGGACGTAGCGGCCGATGACCGCGTAGTTCGACGGGGCGTCGGACGGGTCGGGCTTCTCGACCAGGCCGCTGACCTTGACGACGTCGCTGTCCTCGGTGGTCTCCACGGCCGCGCAGCCGTAGAGGTGGATCTGCTCCGGGGCGACCTCCATGAGCGCGATGACGCTGCCGCTGCGCTGCTCCTGGACCTCGACCATGCGCTGCAGGAGCGGGTCGCGGGGGTCGATCAGGTCGTCGCCGAGGAGGACGGCGAAGGGCTCGTGGCCCACGTGCGGGGCGGCGCACAGGACGGCGTGGCCGAGGCCCTTGGGGTCGCCCTGGCGGACGTAGTGCATGGTCGCGAGGTCGCTGGACTCCTGCACCTTGGCGAGACGGCCGGCGTCGCCCTTCTTCTGCAGCGCCGATTCCAGCTCGTAGTTCCGGTCGAAGTGGTCCTCGAGGGGGCGCTTGTTGCGGCCCGTCACCATGAGGACGTCGTCGAGACCCGCCGCGACGGCCTCCTCGACCACGTACTGGATCGCGGGCTTGTCGACGACCGGCAGCATCTCCTTGGGAGTGGCTTTGGTGGCCGGCAGGAACCGGGTGCCGAGGCCTGCTGCGGGAATGACAGCCTTGCTGATCCGAGGGTGCGACTGAGTCATGTCCGCCACCCTATCCGGTGCCTTTGCATGGAATCTGCGGCTCCGGTTCATAGGCGCTCATATGAGCGTATTGCGACGGTACGGGAGCAACCATTGAGGCACATCGCACGTCCGGGCGAGCCTGACAAGCGGAGTTTGCGGCGCGAGATCCTCGCGGTGAGGAACAGGTTGACGGCGGATGACCTGCGGGAAACCTCGGCCGCGCTGGCCGGGCGGGCCCTGGAGCTGCCCGAGTTGGCGCGGGCCGGCACGGTCGCGGCGTATGTCTCCGTGGGGAGTGAACCCGGGACGCTCGCGCTCCTGGACGCCTTGCGCGCCCGGGGCGTGCGCGTGCTGCTGCCGGTGCTGCTGCCCGACAACGACCTGGACTGGGGCGGGTACGAGGGCGAGGGCTCGCTGGCGCGCGTCCAACACGGCGGCCGGATGGCCCTCTTCGAGCCCGCGGGCGAGCGCCTGGGCCCGGATGCCGTGACGACCGCCGACGCCGTGCTGCTGCCGGGGCTCGCGGTGGACGCGCGCGGGCTGCGGCTCGGGCGGGGCGGCGGCTCGTACGACCGGGTCCTGGCGCGGCTGGACCGGGCGGGGGCGCATCCCGCGCTGGTGGTGCTGCTGTACGACTCCGAGGTCGTCGAGCACGTCCCGGCAGAGCCGCACGACCGGCCGGTGCACGCGGTGGTGACGCCGTCGGGGGTGCGGCGGTTCCGGCAGGAGCCCTGACGCGGGAACGGCCCGCCACGCGCGCGTGGAGGGCCGTTCCCGTCTGCCGGAGTCAGCGGCTCACGGCTTGAGGACCAGCTTGTCGGTCGTGCCGTTCTCGACCGCCCGGTCCGAGAAGGACCACGGCAGCAGTTCGCCGTCGGCCCACTTGTCGGTCTGGTCGACGTAGTGGGCGCTGTAGGCGTGCCCGGAGGCGCCGCTGAGGTTGATCCAGCGGGACTTGTCGAGGTCTCCGAGGTTCACGACCATCCGCATGGACGGCACCCACACCACCCCGTAGCCGCCGGCGGCGTTCCAGCCGGTCGCGTTGACCGTCGCCTCGCCGCCGCTGAGCTCCCAGGGGCCGCGGTTGAGGGCGTACTGCAGGAAACCGGGGCCCTCGGTGCCGAGGGTCTGGTTCTTCAGGAACAGGCGGTGCAGCCGGCCCCAGCTCCAGCTGTCGATGTCCTTGCCGAGCTTGGCGGTCAGCTCCCAGCGGGCGTCGATCATCGCGCGCTTGAACAGCTGGTCGCGGTCGGCGGCGCCGGGGCGGGTGCCCGCCTTGGGCGTCTTCCACCACTCGCTCTTCGGCTGGTCCATCAGCTTGCGGACCACCTCGAACCAGCGGTCGCCGCCGTCCGGCTGCGCCTGGTCGGGGTCGCGCTGGCCGCACTCGCGCACCTTCTCGGCCTCGTCGGCGGGCCCGGTGGTGTTGACCGGGTCGACCCACAGGCACTGGCCCTTGACCCGCAGCTCCTTGGGCAGCTTGTTGCCGAAGGCCAGCTTGAGGATGTTGCGCCAGACGGCGTTGAAGTAGGCGGCGGCCGCCGAGTCGGCGTCCTGGGTGTAGTCCCAGCCCTCCAGGAGCTTCTGCGCCTCGCGGACGTCCTTGTCGCCGGTGTCGATCTTCAGCAGCGTGGGCACCAGCAGCCGGGCGATCTCGCTGCTGTTGTCCAGCTGCATCTGGCGCATGTCGTCCGTGGAGAGCTTGCCGCCGTCCTTGATCTTCGACTGGATCAGGTCGGTGATCCGCTGGCTGCGCGTGCCGTAGCCCCAGTCCGTGGTGAGCGTGTAGGGGTACTTGTCCGGGTCGATCACGGCCTGGTTGGCGGTGACGATGTAGCCGCGCTCCGGGTTGTACTCGTAGGGCAGCGCGTCCTGCGGGATGTAGCCGGTCCAGCGGTACTTCGGGTCCCAGCCGGGCGCCGGGAGGGAGCCGTCGTCGCCCTCCGCGCGCGTGGGGATCCTCCCCGGCAGGGTGTAGCCGATGTTGTCCTCGGTGTCGGCATAGACCAGGTTCTGCGAGGGCACGTCGAACAGGGCGGCGGCCTTGCGGAAGTCGGTCCAGTTCTTCGCCTTGTCCATGGCGAAGACGGCGTCCATGGTGGTGCCCGGCTGCAGGGCGGTCCAGCGCAGCGCGACGCCGTACCCGTCGCCTCTGTCGGGAGCCGCGGTGTCGACGGTGGCCTTCTTGCCGACCTTCACGAGCTCCTCGTCGCGGTCGGACAGCAGGGGCCCGTTGTTGGTCTCGCGGACGACGATCTTCTTCGGCGAGCCGCCGGCGACCTTGATGGTCTCCTCGCGCGTCTCGAAGGGCTTGACCTTGCCGTCGTACAGGTAGCCGTCGCCGGTGATCTTCTCCAGGTAGAGGTCCGTGACGTCGACGCCGGAGTTGGTCATGCCCCAGGCGATGTCCTGGTTGTGACCGATTATCACGCCGGGCATGCCGGCGAAGGTGTAGCCCGTGACGTCGTACTGGCAGGTGCTGGAGACGCTGCGGCAGTGCAGGCCCATCTGGTACCAGACCGACGGCAGCGAGGGCGACAGGTGCGGGTCGTTGGCCAGCAGCGGCTTGCCGGTGATCGTGTGCTTCCCTCTGACCACCCAGGAGTTGGAGCCGATGCCGTCGCCGTTCACGCCGACGGCCGGCGGGAGGTCGTCCAGGACTCTGGTGAGGCCCCCGAGCTGGCTGTCCAGGCCCGAGGTGCCCGAGGCGGTGCCGCTCGCGCCGGCGGCGCCGGAGGCGGTCCCCTGGGTGCCGGCGGTGCCGGTGGAGGTGCCGCCGGTCCCGCTCGTGCCGGAGGTACCGGACGTGCCGCTCGTGCCGGACGTGCCGCCCTGCTCGAACGCCTGGGTCAGCTCGCTGTACTGGCCCTCCTGCACGATCGCCTTGTTCCGGCTGTACGGGTACTGCGGGTACAGGTCGGCGATCTGCTTCGGGCCGAGGCGGCTGGTCAGCAGGGCGCGGTCGATCTCGTCCTGCATGTTGCCGCGCAGGTCCCAGGCCATCGCCTTCAGCCAGGAGACCGAGTCGACCGGGGTCCAGGCCTGCGGCTTGTAGTCGTTGGTGAAGCCGAGCGCCGCGTACTCCAGGGAGATGTCCTTGCCGTCCTTGCCCTGGAGGTAGGCGTTGACTCCCTTGGAGTAGGCCTGGAGGTACTTCTTCGAGGCGTCCGACAGCTTGGTGTCGTACTCCTCCTTGGCGATCCGGGCCCAGCCCAGGGTGCGCAGGAACTCGTCGTTGTCGACCTGGCTCTTGCCGAACATCTCCGACAGGCGCCCGGCGGCCATGTGGCGGCGGACGTCCATCTCGTAGAACCGGTCCTGCGCCTGGACGTAGCCCTGCGCCATGAACAGGTCCGCGTCCGAGGACGCGTAGATCTGCGGGATGCCGTAGTTGTCGCGTTTGACCTCCACGGGTCCCGAGAGGCCCTTGAGCGTGAGGGTGCCCTTGGTCTGCGGGAAGGAGGCCCGGACCGTGCTGATGGACCAGTAGGCCCCGAAGGCGACGCCCCCGATGAGGGCCAGCACCAGGACGAGGACGATCAGGCGGGCTTTGCGCCCTTTTCTCCTGCCGGACTTGCCGGGCTGCTGACCCGTGGAGGCGGTGGTGTTCGGGGGCATCGCTGTCCTTGCTGTCCTAACGCGAGCGGCAGGTTCGGCTGTGCTTTTAACTGAGCGCTGGAGCAACGATAGGCGCAGGGCCTTGCGCCCCTTGACGCGGAGTCGGGAACCGGCACGGACGGACGTTCGATCTTGCCCTCCGAAGCGTCAAGAAATCGTCAAGAGTTAGGTAAGGTAACGAAGTAGTCGGCGCGATGCGCCACAGCTTCATGTGCGATGTACGTGAGCCCACGCGCGCGTGTGCGCGGGCCAGGGAAGGATTCGGCCGCTGACTGTTCACCACCTCAACCAGCTCCTGCTCGTCTGCTCGCTCGTCCTGCTCGTCGCCGTCGCAGCGGTACGGATCTCCTCGCGCAGCGGGCTCCCCAGCCTGCTCGTCTATCTGGGCATAGGCGTCGCCATGGGCCAGGACGGCGTGGGCGACATCCACTTCGACAACGCCGAGCTGACCCAGGTCATCGGGTACGCGGCCCTGGTCGTGATCCTGGCCGAGGGCGGTCTGGGCACGAAGTGGAAGGAGATCAAGCCGGCGCTGCCGTCCGCCACGGCACTGGCGCTGGCCGGTGTCGCGGTGAGCGTGGGCATCACGGCGTCGGCCGCGCACTACCTGATCGGGCTGGAGTGGCGGCAGGCACTCATCATCGGGGCGGTCGTCTCCTCGACCGACGCGGCGGCCGTGTTCTCCGTACTGCGGAAGATCCCCCTGCCCGCGCGCGTGACGGGCACGCTGGAGGCGGAGTCCGGCTTCAACGACGCCCCGGTGGTCATCCTCGTGGTCTCGCTCTCCACGGCGGGCCCGGTCGACCACTGGTACGTGCTGCTGGGCGTGATCCTGCTGGAGCTGGCGATCGGCGCGGCCATCGGTCTCGCGGTGGGCTGGCTCGGCGCCTGGGGCCTCAGGCACGTGGCGCTGCCCGCCTCCGGCCTCTACCCGATCGCCGTCATGGCGATCGCCGTGGTGGCGTACGCGGCCGGCGCGCTGGCGCACGGCAGCGGCTTCCTCGCGGTGTACCTCGCCGCGATGGTGATGGGCAACGCGCGGCTGCCGCACTGGCCCGCCACGCGCGGGTTCGCCGACGGGCTCGGCTGGATGGCCCAGATCGGCATGTTCGTCCTGCTCGGACTGCTGGTCACCCCGCACGAGCTGGGCGACGACATCGTGCCCGCGCTGGTCATCGGGCTCGTGCTGACCATGGTGGCGCGTCCGCTGAGCGTGGTGCTCTGCCTGACGCCGTTCCGGGTGCCCTGGCAGGAGCAGACCCTGATGTCCTGGGCGGGGCTGCGCGGGGCGGTGCCCATCATCCTGGCGACCATCCCCATGGTGGAGGGCGTCGACGCCAGCCGCCGGATCTTCAACATCGTCTTCGTCCTGGTCGTCGTCTACACCCTGGTCCAGGGGCCGACACTGCCGTGGCTGGGCCGCAAGCTGCGCCTCGGCGACGGCTCGGAGGCCGCCGACCTCGGCATCGAGTCGGCGCCACTGGAGCGGCTGCGCGGGCACCTGCTGTCCGTGGCGATCCCGCAGGGGTCGAAGATGCACGGCGTGGAGGTGGCCGAGCTGCGCCTGCCGCACGGCGCCGCCGTGACGCTCATCGTGCGCGGCGGCGAGTCCTTCGTCCCGCTGCCGACGACGATATTGCAGCGGGGGGACGAGCTCCTCGTGGTCGCCACGGACCCCGTCCGGGACGCGACCGAGAGCCGGCTGCGGGCGGTCGGACACGGCGGCAAGCTGGCCGGCTGGCTGGGCACGGACGGGGCGAGCCGCTGAGCGGGGCGAGCCGCCGAGGAGCGTTTTGCACTGTTTGTGTTTGTAAGGTGAGCGGGTTCCCGGTGCTCTCTTTCACAGGCTCACCAGCCCGAGATCCCTGTACGATGAAGGTCTACCCAGATCGAACCACCTCTGCCTGACGCAGAGCTGGCGCGACCGTATGGCGGTCGGGTCGCCCCTCCTCACCGGGCCCCGGCATCTACCGCAGTTCCGCGCAAGAGGACAGCTCTCGGCGCCGCCCGCTGACCGGGCCGCGCTACCAGGCGGCAGAAAGGCACGGGCCGTGGCGTCCACGGTCACCTCGAAGAAGTCGAAGAACTCGATGACCTCGAAGAACTCGACGGCTTCCGCCCGCCCGGGATACGGCCGGCTGCTGCGCACCCGCGGCGCCTGGACGTTCCTGCTCCCCGGTTTCGCGGCGCGCCAGCCGTTCGCGATGCTGACGATCTCCATCGTGCTGCTGGTGCAGCACACCACCGGCTCCTACGGAGCGGCGGGCGCCGTCGCTGCCGTCACCGGCGTCTCCATGGCCCTGTTCGCGCCCTACAGCGGCCGTCTCGCCGACCGCTACGGGCAGCGTGCCGTGCTGGTCCCCGGGGTGCTGCTGCACGCGCTGTCCGGGCTCACCCTGACCGCGCTCGCGCTGTTCGACGCCCCCTTGTGGGCCGTGTTCGTCGCGGCCGTCCCGACCGGCGCCTCGGTGCCGCAGATCGGCCCCATGGTGCGGGCCCGCTGGGGCGTCACGCTCAAGGACTCACCGCTCATGACCACCGCGGCGGCCTTCGAGTCCGTCACGGACGAGCTGACCTTCGTCGTCGGACCGCTGCTGGCCACAGCCCTGTGCACGGCCATCGACCCGGCCGCCGGCCTGGTGACGGAGGCTTCGCTGACCCTGATCGGCGGTCTGCTGTTCGCCGCGCAGAAGAGCACCCAGCCCTCGGTCGCGGACCACGGGCACGCGCGCGTGGAGCACGCTTCCGCGCTGCGCGTCCCCGGGGTGCGCGTCCTGATCGTGATCTTCCTCGGCATCGGCACGGTCTTCGGCGGGATGCAGGTCTCGCTGGCCGCGTTCACCGAGTCGATCGGGGAGCCGGGCCTGAACGGCGTCCTGTACGGCGTCTTCGCCGCGGGCAACATGCTCTCCGGGATCGTCTGCGGCGCGATCGCCTGGAAGGCGGCCCCGCAGCGCCGCCTGGTCATCGGCTACACGGCGCTCGCCCTCACGGCGTCGGGCCTGTGGGCCGCCCACTCGGTCCTGGTCCTGGCCGGCCTCGGCCTCCTGGTCGGCATGTGCATCGCGCCCGCCCTGATCACCGGCTACACCCTGGTCGAGAGCCTGGTCCCGGCCGGTGCCCGCACCGAGGCCTTCACCTGGCTGACCGGCGCGGTGGCCCTGGGCCAGGCCGCCGCCGTCACGGTCGCCGGACAGCTGGAGGACCGCTTCTGGGGCGGCGCCGGTTTCCTGGTGCCGATGGGCGGCACGGTGCTCGCCCTGGCGACCCTCCTGGCCCTGCGTTCCCGGCTGTCCCCGAGGGTCCACGGCCGGACCGTCGCACGTGGCGTGGGTCACCGCGTGCCGGTGGCAGTGGACTGAACGGCCGGAATACGTCAAGATGGACCGTCGTTAGCACTCATCGAGTGAGAGTGCCAGGAGGAAGACAGTGCCCACCTACCAGTACCAGTGCACCGAGTGCGGCGAGGGCCTCGAGGCGGTGCAGAAGTTCACCGACGACGCCCTGACCGAGTGCCCCAGCTGCAAGGGCCGCCTGAAGAAGGTGTTCTCGGCGGTCGGCATTGTCTTCAAGGGCTCCGGCTTCTACCGGAACGACAGCCGCGGCTCCTCGTCGAGCAGCTCCCCGGCGTCGAAGTCGTCGAGCTCCTCCTCGTCGTCCTCCTCCGACTCCGGCTCGTCGAGTTCGTCGAGCTCCTCGTCGAGTGCGGGCAGCAGCTCCACGAGCAGCAGCACCACCGCCGCGTAAGGCCTGATCTCTGCGGGACCTCGTCGCCCTTCCGGCGACGGGGTCCTCGGCGTTTCCGCATGCGGTTAGGGTGCGGACATGGCGAACAAGGCGAACGCGGGTGGCGGGGCGAGCACGGTGAACGCGGGTGGCGGGGCGAGCACCGTGAACGCGGGTGGCGGGGCGGGCACGGTGAACGCCGGTGGCGGAGCGGGCACCGGCGGCGGGCCGGGTGTGGAGGGCGCCGGGATCGGTGTCATCGGCGGCTCGGGGTTCTACTCCTTCCTCGACGACGTGACCGAGATCCAGGTCGACACCCCGTACGGACCGCCCAGCGACTCCCTCTTCCTCGGTGACGTCGCCGGCCGACGGGTCGCCTTCCTGCCGCGGCACGGACGCGGCCACCATCTGCCGCCGCACCGGATCAACTACCGGGCCAACCTGTGGGCGCTGCGGTCGGTCGGCGTGCGCCAGGTGCTCGCCCCGTGTGCCGTGGGGGGTCTGCGTCCCGAGTACGGGCCGGGCACGCTGCTGGTGCCGGACCAGCTGGTCGACCGAACGAAGTCCCGGGCCAACACCTACTTCGACGGGCTTCCGCTGCCCGACGGCACGGTGCCGAACGTCGTGCACGTGTCGCTGGCCGACCCCTACTGCCCCGCCGGGCGGGCCGTCGCGCTGAAGGCGGCGCGCGGCCGGGACTGGGAGCCGGTGGACGGCGGCACGCTGGTCGTGGTCGAGGGGCCGCGCTTCTCCACCCGTGCCGAATCGTTGTGGCACCAGGCGCAGGGCTGGTCGGTGGTGGGCATGACCGGCCACCCCGAGGCGGCGCTCGCCCGTGAGCTGGAGCTCTGCTACACGTCCCTGACCCTGGTCACCGACCTCGACGCGGGGGCCGAGACCGGGGAGGGGGTCTCGCACGACGAGGTGCTGCGGGTCTTCGCGGCGAACGTGGACCGGTTGCGCGGGGTGCTGTTCGACGCCGTGGCCGGGCTGCCCGAGGAGGACGAGCGGGGCTGCCTGTGCGTGAGTGCGCTGGGCGGGATGGATCCGGGGTTCGCGCTGCCGTAGGTCACTGCGGCGGACGAGGGAGCGGAAGTTGCCGTTCGGGTGAGGGAGTTGTCCACAGGGCGGCGGTACGTCCACAGGCCTGAGCGGGCGGGGCGGCGAAGCCTCATCGTGGGGAGCGCAAGCCGGTCCCTCGTCGCAGGTGGTGGTCTCCGTGTCCCTCGCTCGCTCTTCGTACGTGCCCTCGTCTCCCTCGTGGTCCGTCCCCGCGTGCCCGCCCGGGGCCGAGGTGCCCGCGACCCGCGAGGTGCCGCGATTCGATCCGGTACGGGTGGGCGGGCGCTGCCGGTCCGGCCGGCTCGCCCGGCACCGGCGCCGGGCCCTGGCCGTCGGGCTCGCGGTCACCGCGACCGCGCTCGTGGCGGCGGGACCGCGTGACAGCGAGGGAGCCCGCGGGCATCCCCGGGCCCGTCCGCCCGCGCACACGGCCTCGGTGCCGTCCGGGGAGCGGCCCGCTCCCCCGCGCCGCGCCGCGGGAGCCGTGACGGCCCCGGTCCGGATCTCCGACGCGGCCACCGTACGGCTGCTGCGGCCCGGCGACCGGGTCGACGTCATCGCCGCCGAGGAGACGGTGACGGGCGGCGATGCCCGGATCGTCGCGCGCGGGGCCAGGGTGACGAAGGTGCCGGAGCCCCTGGAGGGCGCGTCCGACGACGGTGCGCTGGTCGTGCTCTCGGTGCCGCGCGCCACCGCCGCCCGGCTGGCCGGCGCGAGTGCCACGGCGCGCCTGGCGGTGACGTTGTGGTGATCGGCTTGTGCACGGCCCCGTCAAGCCCCTCGTTCGAGGGACCCAGGTGCTCAGTTCGGCGCAGTGTTGACGTAGGTTGCGGAGCGTTTTGTTCCACAAGCTGCTTGTGCGAGGAGAGGCTCCGAGGTGAGCGAGAAGAAGGATCCGAGTATCTGGGAGGGCTTCAAGGCCTTCCTGATGCGCGGGAACGTCGTCGATCTGGCGGTGGCGGTGGTGATCGGCGCCGCCTTCACCAACATCGTCAACGCCGTGGTCAAGGGGATCATCAACCCGGTCGTCGGCGCCATCGGGACCAAGAACCTCGACCACTACAGCTCGTGCCTCAGCTCCAGCTGCGAGGGCGAGCAGGGCATCCAGATCCTGTGGGGTTCCGTCCTCGGCGCCGCGCTGAGCTTCGTGATCACCGCGGCGGTCGTCTACTTCCTGATGGTCCTGCCCATGGCGAAGTACCTGGCCCGGGTGGAGGCCCGCCGGAAGGCCAAGGAGGGCACGCAGGAGGTCATCGAGGTGACCGAGCTGGAGGTGCTCAAGGAGATCCGGGACGCGCTGGTCGCACAGCGCGGCTCGGGACACGACCGGCCTTAGGGGGTGTCGCTCGGATCACGTCCCGGACGCGGGGTGCCGCCCGGCTGCTTCAGAGGTGGTGGGGCGGCTTCTCGTCGAGGAAGCGCCTGAGGTCGGCCGCGCCGCCGCCGGAGTCGGTGCGCTCGCCCCAGCCCCGGTCGGTGTCGTCGGAGGACTGCTGGTCGAGCGGGTCGTCGAAGACCAGCGCGGGCTTCGGCTCGCGCGGCTCGGATGCGGGGGCGGTGCTCATGCGTCCAGGGTACGGTCGCGGAGAAAAACCCCGCGCCTTCTGTTGTGCTGGGAATCATGACCTCCAGCACCACTCCCCCGCCCGCCCCCTCCGGCGCACCCGGCGGCCGGGGCCCCCTGCGCAGGCTCCGGGCCCGCGGCCGCGACGAGGCGCACCGGACGGCCTCGCCGCTGGAGCTCTTCTTCGACCTGTGCTTCGTCGTGGCCGTCGCCCAGGCAGGTGTCCAACTGGTGCACTCGGTGGCCGAGGGGCACGCGGGCGAGGGGATCCTCGACTACGCGATGGTGTTCTTCGCCCTGTGGTGGGCGTGGATGAACTTCACGTGGTTCGCCTCGGCGTACGACAACGACGACGTCCTCTACCGGGTCGTCACGCTGGTGCAGATCGCCGGTGTGCTGGTCCTCGCGGCGGGGGTCTCGCGGGCGTTCGAGGAGCACGACTTCCTCGTGGTCTGGCTGGGCTACCTCGTCATGCGGCTCGCCCTGGTGGCGCAGTGGCTGCGGGCGGCCCGCTCGAGCGAGGGCCCGGAGCGCAGGACGGCCCTGCGCTACGCCGGCGGCGTGCTGCTGTGCCAGGTCGGCTGGCTGGGGCTGCTGTTCCTGCCGGAGGGTGCCCGGCCCTGGTGGTTCCTGGTGATGGCGCTGCTGGAGATGTGCGTGCCGCCGATCGCGGAGCGGGGACACACCACGGCCTGGCATCCGCGCCACATCGCCGAGCGGTACGGGCTGTTCACCATCATCGTCCTGGGCGAGACGATCGCTGCGGCCACGATCGCGGTGAAGTCGGGCATCGACGAGCACGACGCGCTGAGCGAGCTCCTCCCCATCGCGGCGGGTGGTCTGCTGATCGTCTTCGCGGCGTGGTGGCTCTACTTCGTGGTGCCCATCCACGGCCATCTGCGCTCCAACCGGCAGGCGTTCCTGTGGGGCTACGGGCACTACCTCGTCTTCGCCTCGGCGGCCGCGATCGGCGCCGGACTGGAGGTGGCGGTGGAGCAGACGGTCGGCAAGGCGCACATCTCCACGCTGGCGGCCTCGGCCGCCGTGACCCTGCCGACGGCCCTGTATCTGCTGATGCTGTGGGCCCTGCACTCGCGCCACTTCAAGGCGGGCTTCACCCAGCAGCTGGTGCTGCCGACGACGGCACTGCTGGTGATCTGCTGCACGTTCCTGGGTGACTGGGCGGTACTGGCGGCGGGCGTGGTCTGCGCGCTGTCGGTGGCGGCGGGCGAGACGCTGGCCGTCCGCGGGGCGCGGGGCAGAGGGGCTGCGGCACCGGCCGGGTGAGCGTGCGGTCGGCCCCGGGCGCCCGGCGGGTCTGCGGGCGGCTGACGGCCGACGCCTGACGACTGACGACTAGCAACTGACGACTAGCGGCTGACGGCTGACGGCCAGCAGCTGACGGCCGACGACTGACGACTGACGGCCCAGCAGCTGACGGCCGGCGGCTGGCGACTGGCGGTCGGCGGCGCGGAACGCCTCGCTGCGCCCGGGCCGGGGGCGACTGGACGAGACTGTGCGCCATGACAGTTGAGGCTCTGGTTGACGCTCTGACGGATGTCTCCGGCCTGCGCGTGGGGCACGCGACCCGCGCCGGCGACGGCTGGCTCACCGGCACCACGGTCGTGCTCGCCCCGGAGGGCGGCGCCGTGGCCGCCGTGGACGTGCGCGGCGGCGGTCCCGGCACGAAGGAGACGGACGCGCTCGATCCGCGCAACGTGGTGCGCAAGGTCGAGGCGGTCGTGCTGACCGGCGGCAGCGCGTACGGGCTGGACGCGGCGTCGGGGGTGATGGCCTGGCTGGAGGAACGGGGGCGCGGGATCCGGGTCGGGGCGGACCCGGCGCACGTGGTGCCGGTGGTGCCCGCGGCGTGCGTCTTCGACCTGGGGCGGGGCGGCGACTTCCGGGCCCGGCCGGACGCGGCCACCGGCCGGGCCGCGGTCGAGGCCGCCGCGGCGAGCGGGGAAGGCGCGCCGGTGGCGCAGGGGTGCGTGGGCGCCGGCACGGGCGCGGTGGTCGGGGTGGTGAAGGGCGGCGTCGGCAGCGCGAGCACCGTGCTCGGCTCGGGGATCACGGTGGCGGCGCTGGTGGTGGCCAACGCGGCGGGGTCGGTGGTGGATCCGGAGACGGGGGTGCTGTACGGGGAGTTGTTCCAGGGGCGGGTGGAGTATCCGCAGGCGCGGGTCCACGAGGCCGCGCGGCGGCGCCTGGCCGAGACGGCCGCGCGGAGCGCTCCTCCCCCGCTCAACACCACGCTGGCGGTGGTCGCCACCGACGCGGACCTGACGAAGGCTCAGGCGCAGAAGCTGGCCGGTACGGCACACGACGGCATCGCCCGCGCGGTGCGTCCGGTGCACCTGCTCAACGACGGGGACACGGTGTTCGCCCTGGCGACGGGAGACCGCGCCCTGGACGCCGTGAACCCGCTCGCCCTGAACGAGGTCCTCGCCGCGGGCGCGGACGTCGTGACCCGGGCGATCGTGCGGGCCGTACGGGCGGCCGAGACGGTCGACGGTCCGGGCGGGGCGTGGCCGTCGTACGGGGAGTTGTACGCGGGCCGCTGAACCGGCCCGTGGTGCCCTGCCCGGGCCCGCTGCCCTTGGCGCACAGCGGATCCACAGCGGAACCGGACTTTGTCGCGGTTCTGTCACGTGACGGCGTTCACCGCGCACGGACGGAACCCGACCGGCCGCCCACCCCCTCTTCCCTCACGTACTGGAGCGGATCTCGCACATCACACGAACTGGGAGCAGCCCGTGACAACGCCGGACATTGCAGCGCGGCGCACACTGGGGGCCTGTGCCGCCCTGATGGTCGGCGCCCTGACGCTCACCGCCTGCGGTGGCAGCGCCAACGCCAAGGACGACGAGAAGGGCGGCAAGGACGCCGCCAAGACGTCCGTCGCGAAGATCGCCATCTCGGCGAAGGACGGTTCGACCGGCGCCTCCATCAACACCACCGGCGTGAAGGTCAGCGACGGGAAGCTGACCGACGTGAAGATGACGGTGGCGGACAGCGGGCAGGCCGTGCCGGGTTCGGTCTCCGCCGACGGCAAGGCGTGGAAGCCGAAGGAGCAGCTGGAGCGCGGCACGAAGTACCAGATATCGGCGACCGCGAAGGACGCGGACGGCCGGACGGCCGCGGCCAACTCGATCTTCACCACGGTGACATCGGCGAACAGCTTCATCGGCACGTACACGCCGGACGACGGCACCACGGTCGGGGTGGGCATGCCGGTGTCGTTCACCTTCGACAAGGCCATCACCGACCGCAAGACCGTGCAGTCGCACATCACGGTCACGTCCAGCAGCGGGCAGAAGGTCGTGGGGCACTGGTTCAACGGGCAGCGGCTCGACTTCCGGCCCGAGGAGTACTGGAAGGCCGGCTCCAAGGTCACGATGAAGATCGACCTGGACGGCGTCGAGGGCGCGAACGGCGTCTACGGCGTGCAGAAGAAGACGGTCACCTTCACCGTCGGGCGCGCGCAGATCTCCACGGTGGACGCCAGGACCCAGACGATGACGGTCGTGCGGGACGGCAAGACCATCAAGACCATCCCGATCTCCGCGGGCAGCCCGCAGCACACCACGTACAACGGGCAGATGGTGATCTCGGAGAAGTTCGTCCAGACGCGGATGAACAGCCAGACGGTCGGGCTGGGCGGCGAGTACGACATCCCGGACGTGCCGCACGCGATGCGCCTGACGACGTCCGGCACCTTCATCCACGGCAACTACTGGTACAACAAGGGCAACCCGCCGTTCGGCCGCCAGGGCACCAGCCACGGCTGCGTCGGCCTGGCGGACGTCCAGGGCGCCGGGGGCAGCACGCCCGCCAAGTGGTTCTACGACAACTCCCTCATCGGGGACGTGGTGATCGTGAAGAACTCCCCCGACAAGACGGTGGCACCGGACAACGGGCTCAACGGATGGAACATGGCGTGGAGCCAGTGGGTCGCGGGCAGCGCCTCCTGATCGTCTTCAAGCACCGCCCCAACTGGGGTTTCTGACGGACCGACCGGGCCGCGCGGGAACTTTTCGCGCGGCCCGGGCGTTTTCCCGGACGTACGTTTTCTCGGTTCCCGGACATGATGTCCGACCGAGGGGCTACGGTATGCACCCACAAGGTGACATGCAGCAACGCCGGGAGAAACCTTGAGCGTTCCGTACGAGACGGCAGCGTACGAACCCCACGACTCGCCCGAGTCTCCGGAGGAGCACCTCGCGCGACTCCTCGGCCGTGCCCTGAACTCCTTCGAGTTGCCGGACGAGACGATAAGGCTGCTGGACTGCGCGCTGGCGCACGACGGTTCGCTGCACTCCGCGCACCACAGCGCGGGCCTGCACCGGGAGACCTACCGGCACACGTGGCTGCTCGCCGACGGCTCGGCGCTCACCCTGTGGGAGCTCGTCCACAACACCGCGCCGGGCAGCGAGCCGCAGCACGAGGTGTACGTGGACGAGGAGGAGCTGCGCGCCGCCACCGCGCGGCTGCCGCTGCCGCCGGACGCCCCGGACTTCGAACTGCCGGTGACGGTACAGCTGTCCCCGGTCGCCCCGCCGCGGCACGCCTACGCCCGGGACGACTCCGCGGACCACGCGCGCCGTTTACTGCGCCGGGCGGAGAACGCGGACCGGCCGGGCGCGGACACGGCGGCCCTGCTGGCCACGGCGTCCGGTCACCAGATCACCCAGGCCTTCGGCCGCCCGTGCCGCGCGGGCCGGGCGGGGCTGGGCTTCTCGCTCTACGAGCACGCGTTCCTGCTGCGTGACGGCGCGGAGATCTCCCTCTGGGAGGTCGAGCACACGGCGACGCCGGACGGGCGGCACATGTGCGAGGTGTACGCCAGCGAGGACGCGGCGCGCGAGGCGATGGAGCGGCGGGCGGCACAGCTCTCCTGAGACGGGTCCTTAAGAGGTCGTGTTCATCTGTAGTGCGGCGCTATCTCCGCACGGGGGTGCAGTGGCGCTACCTGCCGCATGATTTCCCGCACGGGAACCCGTCGGGGCAGGGTGCCCACATGGGGCCCCTGCCCCGACGGGGCTCGGTCGGCCGGGCGGCGGGTTACCGGTGCCCGGCCGAGGCCGGTGCCGTGTGTGGTGCTGTGCCGTGCGGTGCTGTGCGGCTCAGCCGAAGTTCACGTCGCTGCACCACATGTAGGCCTGGTCGAGGTGCGAGGCCTGCCAGATCACGAACACGATGTGGTGTCCGGTGTAGCCGGAGGTCTGGACGGGGAACGTGATGTTCTGTGCCGGGGCGAAGCGCCCGGTCTGCGTGATGAAGTCGAGGTTGCTCCAGCCCAGGGTCTGGGTCTTGGGGTTGAAGCCCTGCTTGCTCACGTAGACCTTGAAGTAGTCGGCACCGTGGGACGCCTGGTCGTACAGGTGGACCGAGAAGTTGTTGCCGACGGTGGTGGTCTTCCACGGTCCGGGCTTGTCCAGGCTGGCGTTCCTCGAGAGGTTGTTGCTGCAGAGTGTCCCGTCGGGGGTCCGTGCCTGGAACTGGCCTCCGAGGCCGTCGCGGAGCGCGCTCATCCAGTTCCACATGGTGTCGGGGTTGGCCTGGAAGGCCTGCCAGCACATGGGGTCTTGGGTCTGCATGGCCGGGTTCGTGTGGTTGTTGCCCCACGTCTTCCAGCACTGGTACGCGCGGGTGGCGGGACCGACGACGGTGCCGTGGGCCTGGGCGGGGGTCGACCAGGCGACGGCGCCGACGACCACGGCGAACAGCATGACGAGCGCCTGGAGAGGCCGACGGAGGTACGCCTGCGAACGCCCGGTTAACGGGCTCTTTGTGCGCATTGTGGGGGGACTCCTTCCAGTGGCAAGGCTGTTATGGGAGCGCTCCCAACGTCAGGTCTTTTGAGTGAGATGTCAATAAAGCGGACGGAGTTGATTACACGGGTGGGTGGCGAGCAGGGAATCTGCCGTGATCCGGGGGTCGGAATCGTTCGCGGGACCGGAAAACGAGGATCCCGGCCTGGACCGGTACGCCTGGCCGGCGATGCCACCCTCTCCTGGCGCGACCCGACACCCGGGCATCAAACACTCAATCCGGGATGAAACAACGGGAGAAAACGACCTCTTAGGACCTGTCGCCGAGTTGGCGGACCAGCTCGGCGAAGGCGTCTCTCTCCTCGCCGGTCAGCTCCACGGACTCCGACCGGGGCCCCGTCTGCCGCTGCTGCGGAAGGGCGGGGAGGGGGTGGCCTTCGGGCCATCGGGAGACGTGCTCGGGCATGCGCCCCAGTAGACACCACGGCCCGGGACTTCGGTCCCGGGCCGTGATTTTCGTGATCTATCTCGCAGGTGGCATGAACGGATCACAGTGCCCCAAAGGGGCCCAGTCTCCTTACGCCGCCACCGGCTGCTTCTGCTCCGCCGCCTGGGCCGCGGCGCCCTCGCCGGAGGCCGGCGTGGCGCCGGGGGCCTGCTTGCGCATGCCCTTCAGGACGATCACCAGGGCCGTGGTGACGCAGACGCCCGCGGCGATCGCGACCAGGTAGAGGAACGGGTTGCCGATCAGCGGGACCACGAAGATGCCGCCGTGCGGGGCGCGCAGGGTAGCGCCGAAGGCCATCGACAGGGCGCCGGTGATCGCGCCGCCCGCCATCGAGGCGGGGATGACGCGCAGCGGGTCGGCCGCGGCGAACGGGATCGCGCCCTCGGAGATGAAGGAGGCGCCGAGCACCCAGGCGGCCTTGCCGTTCTCGCGCTCGGTCTGGGTGAAGAGCTTGCCGCGCACGGTCGTCGCCAGCGCCATGGCCAGCGGCGGGACCATGCCGGCCGCCATCACCGCGGCCATGATCTTCATCGCCGAGTCGCTGGGGCTGGCGACCGCGATGCCGGCGGTGGCGAAGGTGTAGGCGACCTTGTTGACGGGACCGCCGAGGTCGAAGCACATCATCAGGCCGAGGAGGGTGCCGAGCAGGATGGCGTTGCTGCCCGACAGGCCGTTCAGCCAGTCGGTCATGCCCTTCTGGGCCTCGGCGATGGGCTTGCCGATGACGACGAACATCAGGAACCCGACGATCGCCGAGGAGATCAGCGGGATCACCACCACCGGCATGATGCCGCGCAGTGCCGCCGGGATCTTCACCTTCTGGATCGCCATCACCACGCCGCCGGCGATCAGACCGGCCGCGAGACCGCCGAGGAAGCCGGCACTGATGGTGGACGCGATCATGCCGCCCACGAAACCGGGAACCAGGCCGGGCCTGTCCGCCATGCCGTAGGCGATGTATCCCGCCAGGACCGGAACGAGGAAGCCGAACGCCACGGCACCGATCTGGAACAGCAGGGCCGCCCAGCTGTCGGTCTGGGTCCACACGAAGTGCTCCATGACCGAGGGCGCCGTCTTGACCTCGTAGCCGCCGAGCGCGAAGCCGAGGGCGATGAGCAGACCGCCCGCCGCGACGAACGGCACCATGTAACTGACGCCGGACATCAGCCACTTGCGCAGCTTGGTGCCGTAGCCCTCGCCGGATTCGCCGCCGCGCTCCACGGGGCTGGCCGGGGCGGATCCGGAGCTGACCTCGCCGCGGGCGGCCTTCTCGCGGACCTCGGTGATGAGTTCGGCGGGGCGGTTGATGCCCGCCTTCACACCGACGTCGACGGTCGGCTTGCCGGCGAAGCGTTCCTTCTCCCGCACGGGCACGTCGTGGGCGAAGATCACGGCGTCCGCCGCCGCGATGACCGCCGGGTCGAGCCGGGTGAAGCCGGCCGAGCCCTGGGGCTCGACGGTGACCTCGACGCCCGCCTCGCGGCCGGCGTTCTCCAGCGACTCGGCCGCCATGTAGGTGTGGGCGATGCCGGTGGGGCAGGAGGTGACGGCGACGATCCGGAAGGGGCGCTCCTCGCCACCGGCCGTGTCGTCACCACCGGCCGTGTCGTCGTCGGTGACCGTGGCGGCGGCGGGAGAGGCCGCTCCCGCCGACGCCACGGTGTCTTCGGCGCCCGCCGCGGCGGGCGCGTCGGGTTCGTCGCCGCGGATCAGCGCCGCCGCGGCCGCCGCGTCGCCCACCGCGCGCAGGGCGTCGGTGAACTCGCTGTTCATCAGCTGCCGGGCCAGGGACGACAGGATCGTCAGGTGGGCGTCGTCGGCGCCGGCCGGCGCGGCGATCAGGAAGATCAGGTCGGCGGGGCCGTCCGCGGCGCCGAAGTCGATGCCGGCCGCGCTGCGCCCGAAGGCGAGCGTCGGCTCGGTGACGTGCTCGCTGCGGCAGTGCGGGATGCCGATGCCGCCGTCGAGGCCGGTCGGCATCTGGGCTTCGCGGGCGGCCACGTCGGCGAGGAAGCCGTCCAGGTCGGTCACCCGGCCCAGGGCCACCATGCGCTCGGCGAGGGATCGCGCCGCCGCTTCCTTGGTGTCGGCGGACAGGTCGAGATCGACCAGGTCCGCGGTGATCATGTCGCTCATCGCGGGCTCCTTAGCTCGCGTATCGCCCGGTCAGTGGGGTGGGCGGGGGAGGGGACGGGGGTGCGGTGGGGGGTGACGTGGGTGGGGGCGGGGAGTAACGGGGAGGCTCGCCGCTCTCGGGCCGGTTCGGGCAGCTGGGGGTTCGTCATGACACCGGCTCCTTCAACACGCGGTCCGCCGGGATGTCCGCCGTGACCGTCACCGCCGCCGGGTCCAGGTCACCGGGCTTGGGCATGACACTGCCGGGCAGCTGGACGGCCGCCGCGCCGTGGGCGACCGCGGAGGCCAGAGCCTCGGGGCCGTTGCCGCCGGCGATCAGGAAACCGGCGAGGGAGGAGTCGCCGGCGCCCACGTTGCTGCGGACGGCGGCGACCCGGGCGCTGCCGAACCAGGCGCCCTCGTCGGACACCAGCAGCTGTCCGTCGGCGCCGAGGCTCGCGAGGACGGCCCGGGCACCCCTCTCGCGCAGTTCCTCGGCCGCCTTCACGGCGTCGCCGACGGTGGCGAGGGGGCGGCCGACGGCCTCCGCGAGTTCCTCGGCGTTGGGCTTGACCACGTCGGGCCGCTCGCGCAGGGCCGCGAGCAGCGCGGGTCCGGAGGTGTCCAGGGCGATCCGCGCCCCGGCGGCGTGCGTGCGGGCGACCAGGTCGGCGTACCAGGAGGGGGCGAGGCCGCGCGGGAGGCTGCCGCAGCAGGCGATCCAGGAGGCGTCGCGGGACTGCTGTCGTACGGTCTCCAGCAGCAGTTCGCGTTCGGCGTCGGAGAGTTCGGGGCCCGGCGCGTTGATCTTCGTCAGGACGCCGTCGGCCTCGGCGAGGGCGATGTTGGAGCGGGTGGCCCCGGCGACGGGGACCGGCGCGACCTCGATGCCCTGCGCGTCGAGCAGGTCGGCGACGAGCGCGCCGGGGGCGCCGCCGAGCGGCAGGACGGCCACCGTGCGCTGCCCGGCCGCGGCGACCGCGCGGGAGACGTTCACGCCCTTGCCGCCCGGGTCCATCCGCTCGCCGGTGGCGCGGATGACCTCGCCGCGGTCGAGGGACGGCACCTCGTAGGTGCGGTCCAGGGACGGGTTGGGGGTGACGGTGAGGATCATGCGCGCACTACTTCCGTGCCGCCGCGCTCGATCGCGACGGCGTCTTCGGGGCTCAGCCCGCTGTCGGTGATCAGCAGGTCCACATCGCTCAGGTCGCCGAAGCGGGCGAAGTGCTCCTGGCCGTGCTTGGAGGAGTCGGCGAGCAGCACCACGCGGCGGGCGGCGGCCACGGCCGCGCGCTTCACTGCGGCCTCGGCGAGGTCGGGGGTGGTCAGGCCGTGCTCGGCGGAGAAGCCGTTGGCGGCCACGAACAGCACGTCGGCGCGGATCTCGCCGTAGGCCCGCAGCGCCCAGGCGTCCACCGCCGCGCGGGTGCGGTGGCGTACGCGGCCGCCGACGAGGTGGAGCTGGATGCCGGGGTGGTCGGCGAGGCGGGCCGCGATGGGCAGGCTGTGCGTGACGACGGTGAGCGAGGCCTCCAGCGGGAGGGCGGCGGCCATCCGGGCCACCGTCGTGCCGGCGTCGAGGATCATCGTGCCCTCGCTCGGCAGTTCCGCGAGGGCGGCCTTGGCGATGCGGTCCTTCTCGTCGGCCGCGGTCGACTCGCGCTCGGCGATGTCCGGCTCGAAGTCGAGGCGCCCGACCGGGATGGCTCCGCCGTGCACCCGGCGGACGAGTCCGGCGCGGTCGAGGGCCTTCAGATCCCGGCGGATCGTCTCCGCCGTCACCTGGAACTCCTCGGCCAGCGACACGACATCCACTCGGCCGCCGTCACGGGCGAGCCGGAGGATCTCCTGCTGCCGTTCCGGTGCGTACATGTCTGTTCGCCTCCGCCTCGTGCCCGAACGTGTGGTTTCAGCGGGAGGCTACGCCGAGATTTCCGCAAAGTAAACAGGTTCGGACCCAATCGGGCGTGATCGGAAACGCGGACGGGCCGGCACCCCGCGGTGCCGGCCCGTTCCCCCGCCAGTCAGACCAGCGCCGGTTCCTTCTGCTCCACCACCGGCTGCTCCCCCTCCAGGTGCTGCGCCGGCCGCTTCGGCAGCGCGAACATCAGCAGGAAGATGACGACCATCACCACGGCCACCCAGCCCAGCGCGTTCCGGAAGGCGTCCGCGAAGGCCGGACCGACCTGTTCCGGCCGCAGGTGCTCGGAGATCGTGCCGAAGAAGACCACCGACACCAGCCCCAGCCCGAGCGCGTTGCCCATCTGCTGCACGGTGTTGATGAGCCCCGACGCCGAACCGGCGTGCTCGCGCGGCACCTCGGAGAGGATCGCGTCGGTCAGCGGCGCCACGATCAGGCCCATGCCGACGCCCATCACGACGAGCGGCAGGGCCATCTGCCACGGGGTGACGGCAAGGCCGTAGTGCCCGGACTCCCAGACGTAGAGCAGCACCCCGGCCGCCATCACCAGCGCGCCCGCCTGGAGCACCTTGCGCCCGAAGCGCGGCACCAGCATCTGCACCGACATCCCGGCGGCCACCGACACCGCGATCGAGAACGGCACCCCGGTCAGCCCGGCCTTCAGCGGGCTCCAGCCCAGCCCGACCTGCATGTACAGCGTCCACACCAGGAAGAACACGCCGAGCCCGACCCCGAAGACGGTCTGCACGGCGATCCCCGCCGCGAAGCTCTTGACCCGGAACAGCGACAGCTCGACCAGCGGGGAGCCGTCCCGTGCGCTCTTGCGCCTCTCGTACGCCACCAGCGCCGCGAGGACGACGAGCGCGCCGGCCATCGAGACGTATCCCCACACCGGCCAGCCCAGCTCGCGGCCGCGGATCAGCGGGTAGAGCAGCATCAGCAGGCCCAGCGTCACGAGCGCGACGCCCACCAGGTCCAGCTTCAGGGCCCGCGGCGCCTTGGACTCGGTGATGAAACGGCTGCCGAGGATCAGGCCGGCGACTCCCACAGGCAGGTTGATCAGGAAGATGGAACGCCAGCCCCACCCGAACAGGTTCCACTCGGTCAGCAGCGCGCCCAGCAGCGGACCGGACACGGCGCCGAGTCCGACGACCGCGCCGAACAGCCCGAAGACCTTGCCCCGCTCGTGCGCCGGGAAGGTCGCGTGCACGATCGACAGCACCTGCGGCACCATCAGCGCCGCCATACCGCCCTGCAGGAAGCGCGAGGCGACCAGCATCTCCGGGTTCACCGCGAGGCCGCAGAGCGCGGAGGCGACGGTGAAGCCGCCGATCCCGACGAGGAAGATCCGCTTGCGGCCGTGGATGTCGCCGAGCCGCCCGCCGGTGATGAGCCCGGCGGCGAAGGCGAGGGCGTATCCGGCGGTGATCCACTGGATCTGGCTGAAGGACGCGCCCTCCTCCCGCTGGATCGACGGGATGGCGATGTTGACGATCGTGACGTCGACGAGGTCCATGAAGGCCGCGGTCATCACGATCGCGAGGGCGAACCAGCGGCGGCGGTCGCTCCCGCCGCCCGCGGTGGTGCTGAGGGTCTGCTCGGTGGAGGTCATACCGCGAAGTTAGTGGGCCACTAGGTCAGATCATGTCCTAGTCGTACGGCATCCTCGTCGGTATGACGACGGACACACCGGCCCGGCTGCTGACGCTCCTCTCCCTCCTCCAGACGCCCCGCGAATGGCCCGGCGGCGAGCTCGCCGACCGGCTCGGGGTCTCCCGCCGCACGGTCCGGCGGGACATCGACCGGCTGCGCGAGCTGGGCTACCCCGTGCAGGCCACCAAGGGCTCCGACGGCGGCTACCGGCTGGTCGCCGGCAAGGCCATGCCGCCGCTCGTCCTCGACGACGAGGAGGCGGTGGCCATCGCGGTCGGGCTGCGCGCCGGGGCCGGGCACGCCGTGGAGGGCCTGGACGAGGCGTCGGTACGGGCGCTGGCCAAGCTGGAGCAGGTGCTGCCGGGCCGGCTGCGCCACCGCGTGACCACGCTCCAGGCCGCGACGACCCCGCTGACCAGCGGGGACGGGCCGAGCATCGCGCCCGAGACGCTGACCGTCATGGCCTCGACGGTGGCCGGGCACGAGCGGCTGCGGTTCGCCTACCGGGCGGCGGACGGCACCGAGTCCCGCCGCCTGACCGAGCCCTACCGGCTGGTGTCGACGGGGCGGCGCTGGTACCTGGTGGCGTACGACATCGACCGGGACGACTGGCGCACGTTCCGTGTCGACCGGGTGAGCGAACCGTTCGCCACCGGGGCGCGGTTCGTGCCGCGCGAGCTGCCGACGGGGAGCGCCGCGGAGTACCTGCGGCAGTCGATGCAACGGCAGCAGGAGTCCTACGACTTCGAGGTCACCTTCGCCGCACCGGCCGACTTCGTCGCCGCCCGGCTGCCGAAGTGGCTGGGCACGCCCGAGCCGCTGGACGAGAGCAGCAGCCGGCTGCGGGGGTCCGTCGGGGACGCCGTGCAGTGGGTGGCGTTCCGCCTCGCACTGCTGGAGTGCGATTTCACGGTCCGGCGACCGGAGGAACTCGTGACGGCCGTACGGGAGTTGGGGGCCCGGCTGAGCAGGGCGGCGGAGGGAAGCGCGGGCGGGTGATGGCCGGCCGCGTCACGGCTCCGAGGGGCAGTCCGACTCGCTGTGGCGCCGCCGGCGCGGAGTGAGCCATCGCGTCACAGCGCGCCCCGGCCCGGCCTCCCGGAGCACGAGACCCCGAATCACCGAGCCCCCGGAGCGCCCTGCCGCCGCCCGGGTCGCCTCCTCACGGCTCCCACGGAAAGTCCCGCAGCGCCGCGAGGTTGCGCAGCGCCAGGTCCGCCGGGCTCCCCGGGCCCTCCACGGGCCCGTCCCCCTCGGCCCACCCCTCCAGCGCGGCCCGCACGGCGGCACTCGCGACGGCGGCGGCGAAGCGCGGCTCGGGCGCGGCGACGGCGAAGCGCGGCTCGGGCGCGACGGCGCCGGGTCGCGGGGCGGGTGCATCGGATCGCGGCGGGGCGGCCCCGGCATCCCGCCCGGCGGCGCCAATATCCAGCGCGGGGGCAACGTTGTCGTCGCCGAACTCACCCGCAGAGCCCCCGGACGCCCCGACACGTGTCACCCGTTCCGCCAGGACCTCCCCCAGCATGCGTTCCGACCCCTGGCACACCTCCGCCCACACCCTGCGCAGGGACGGGTTCGCCTCGGCCAGGCGCAGGAGCGTGCGGACCCACTCCCAGGAGGACGCCGAGACGCCGACGCCCGGCGTGAGGGTGTGACGGACCCCCTCCTCCAGGGCCTGGAGCACGCCCACGTCGGCGGGAGCCGCTCGCACCGCCGCCACCCAGCGCTGCGCGCCGGCCGCGTAGAGCGGCGCGACGGCCTCCTCCTTGGTCGCGAAGTACCGGTAGAACGTGCGCGGGGCGATTCCGGCGGCCTGGGCGATGTCCTCCGCGCGGGTGGCACGCAGACCGTGCCGTACGAAGAGACCGGCCGCCGCCCGGGCGATCTCCATCCGCGTCTCGGCCTTCCGCCGCTCGGTCAGCGAGGCCTGCGGGGTCGGGGTGGTGCTGCTCACGCCCTGCAGGCTATGCCCATGTGACACAATCTGCCATCTGGCGGGCCACCCCGTGGTTCAGGTACGGGGTGGCCCGCCCTCCAGCACCCCTGCCGACAAGAACGGCCGTCGAGAACGGTCGGTGAGAACGGTCGGCAAGAACGGCCGGCACGAAGAGAGCCGGGCCCCGGCGCCCGGGGGGAGGGACGCCGAAGCCCGGCCTTGGGAGAGTCCCGGCGCCGGGGGGAGTGCGACGGGACTTGGCTCTGAGGGGCCAGGGGCGTGGCCCCGGACCCGAACTGGTGGGCCCGGAAGTCTTGTTCCCGGAGCCCCGGGGGTTGAAGCGGCGTTACAACGCCATGTTTGCGCGGTCTTTCGCCACCCGGCGTACGCGGTGGCCACCAGGCGTACACTGCCCGTCACCCACAGGCCATGGGAACGAGCGGTACGCCCGGACGCCCACCGCGCCCGCAGGCGTCACGCCGCCGCGTCGAACCCCGTGCTGCGGGCCAGCTTCTTCAGCTCCAGCAGCGCGTGCTTCTCGATCTGCCGGATGCGCTCGCGGGTCAGGCCGTGCTCCTTGCCGACCTCGGTCAGCGTGCGCTCCCGGCCGTCCTCGATGCCGTAGCGCATCTTGATGATGGAGGCCGTGCGCTGGTCGAGGCGGCCGATGAGGTCGTCCAGCTCCTCGCTGCGCAGCAGCGTGAGCACCGACTGCTCGGGCGACACCGCCGAGGTGTCCTCCAGGAGGTCGCCGAACTGGGTCTCGCCCTCGTCGTCCACCGACATGTTCAGCGAGACCGGGTCGCGGGCCCAGTCGAGCACGTCGGTGACGCGCTCCGGCGTCGAGCCGAGCTCGGCGGCGATCTCCGCGGGCTCCGGGTCCCGGCCGTGCTCGCGGTTGAACTCGCGCTGCACACGGCGGATCCGGCCCAGCTCCTCCACGAGGTGGACGGGCAGGCGGATCGTACGGGACTGGTCGGCTATCGAGCGGGTGATGGCCTGGCGGATCCACCACGTGGCGTATGTGGAGAACTTGAAGCCCTTGCGGTAGTCGAACTTCTCGACCGCGCGGACCAGGCCCGCGTTGCCCTCCTGGATCAGGTCCAGCAGCGGCAGACCGCTGCGGGGGTAGCGGCGGGCGACGGCCACGACCAGGCGGAGGTTGGAACGGATGAAGACGTCCTTGGCCCGCTCCGCGTCGGCGACCAGGGCTTCCAGCTCCTCGCGGGTGGCGTCCGCCTCGGTCTCCTCGTACCCGTCGAGGACCTGCCGCGCGAACACACCCGCCTCGATGACCTGGGACAGCTCGACTTCCTTTGCGGCATCGAGCAGCGGTGTGCGCGCGATCTCGTCGAGGTACATGCCGACCAGGTCGCGGTCGGCGATCTCGCCGCCATGGGCGCGAACACTGCTTGCCGCGTCGGCCGTCTCGCCGGTGGCGGACTGACGACGGGCGACGGCACGGGTTGCCATGCGTGCTCCCTTGCGATGATGAGGTCAGCGGGTGGTCCTTCGGACGCTGGACTCCGTCTCCGGGACTCTCCGGACTCTCCTCGGGTGCCCTGCATCCGATGGAAACAACGACTGGAATCAGGACAGAATTCCCAACCCGCCCCCCAATTTTTCTGATCATGCAGTACCCTGTCCGGCCACACGGGGAGGCGAGATGCCGTCGGAACGTACAGAGGTGCAGGTCAGGCCGGGAGTCGAGGAGGACCTCGAGGCCCTCACAGCCCTCTACAACCACTACGTACGTGAGACAGCGATCACATTCGATACCGCGATCTTCACTCCGGAGGAGCGCCGCCCTTGGCTGCTCTCCCACCCTGAAGACGGGCCGTACCGCCTGATGGTTGCCGTGGACCGCGACACACAGGGGATTCTGGGGTACGCCACATCCAGCCCGTTCCGGGCGAAGCCCGCGTACGCGACCTCCGTGGAGACGACCGTGTACGTCGCCCCGGACGCCGGCCGCCGGGGCATCGGCACGCTCCTCTACAAGGCGCTCTTCGAGGCCCTGTCCGGCGAGGACCTGCACCGCGCCTACGCGGGCATCGCGCAGCCGAACGAGGCGTCGGCCCGGCTGCACGAGCGCTTCGGCTTCCGGCACGTCGGCACGTACCGGGAGGTCGGCCGCAAGTTCGGGCGGTACTGGGACGTGGCCTGGTACGAGAAGCCGCTGTAGGCCCGCTGTAGGCCCGGGCCTCAGCCGAACTGCACGGACCGCTTCGCCAGCCCCATCCAGAACCCGTCGATCACCGACTTCTGCGCGTCCAGCTCACCGGCCGCGTCGGCCGCGCCCATGGTGACGAACAGCGGGGCGAAGTGCTCGGTGCGGGGGTGGGCCAGCTGCCCTGCGGGCGACTTGCGGGTGAAGTCCAGCAGGGCGTCGACGTCCCGCGCCTCCAGCGCCCGCCGGCCCCAGTCGTCGAACTCGGCGGACCAGCCGGGGATGCCGCCCTGCCGGAGCGCGGCCAGGTTGTGGGTGAAGAAGCCGGAGCCGACGATGAGCACGCCCTCGTCGCGCAGCGGGGCGAGCCTGCGGCCGATCTCCATGAGCCGGACCGGGTCGAGCGTCGGCATGGAGACCTGGAGGACCGGGATGTCGGCCTCCGGGTACATCTCGACCAGCGGGACGTACGCGCCGTGGTCGAGACCGCGGTCGGGGACGTCCTGGACGGGCATACCGGGGGCGCGCAGCAGCTTCCGTACGGACTCGGCGAGCTCCGGTGCGCCGGGAGCCTCGTACGTCACCCGGTAGTAGTGCTCCGGGAAGCCCCAGAAGTCGTAGACGAGCGGGACGGTCTCGGTGGCGCCGAGGGCGAGCGGGGCCTCCTCCCAGTGGGCGGAGACGATCAGGATCGCCTTGGGGCGGGGCAGGCCGGCGGACCAGGCGGCCAGTTCACCGGGCCAGACCGGGTCGTCCGCCAGGGGCGGCGCGCCGTGACTGAGGTACAGAGCGGGCATGCGCTCCTGGGTGGCGGCGGACATGCTGCGGCTCCTTCCAAAACATGGTTCCCTGACAAAACTGTACGGGCCATTTGTTTAAAGTTCAAGGAGGGGCCACGTAGAGTGGAACACATGAAGGCACCCGCATCCGCACCGGCAACCGGCTCCACCGCGGAGCCCCAGGAACCGCGCTGGCTCACCGACGAGGAGCAGCGCGTCTGGCGTTCGTTCATGGAGGGCGCCACCCTCCTCGACGACCATCTCGACCGTCAGCTCCAGCGCGACGCGGGCATGCCGCACGTCTATTACGGCCTCCTGGTCAAGCTTGCCGAGGCGCCGCGGCGGCGGCTGCGGATGACCGAGCTGGCGATGCTGGCGAAGATCACCCGCTCCCGTCTCTCGCACGCCGTGGCGCGCCTGGAGAAGAACGGCTGGGTGCGCCGCGAGGACTGCCCCGACGACAAGCGGGGCCAGTTCGCCGTGCTGACGGAGGAGGGCTACGAGGTGCTGCGGCGAACCGCGCCGGGCCATGTCGAGGCCGTGCGCCAGGCGGTCTTCGACCGGCTCACCCCGGAACAGCAGAAGTCCCTCGGCGAGATCATGCGGATCATCGCCGAGGGACTCCAGCCGACCGAAGCGGGTGCGGACCTGCCCTGGCTCCGCTGACGCGGGAGTGGGTGCGGAGTTGCCCCGCCGGCTCCACTCACCCGGGAGCGGGTGCGGAGTTGCCCCGCCGGCTCCACTCACCCGGGAGCGGGTGCGGAGCTGCTCCGGCTCCACCGACACCGGAGCGAGCGCGGACCTACTCACGCAGGAGGGGGTGCGGGCCTGCCCCGGCTCCACTCACCCGGAAGCGAGCACGGACCTGCCCCGGCTCCACTCACGCGGGAGCCTTGACCATGAAGGCGAGCCGCACGGACTCCTTGGCGACCGCCGCCTCCGCGGGGTCGTCGGTCGTGGGCAGCACGCGGGCGTCCGGCATGGGCTCC
>NZ_JBEYZD010000073.1:0-45724 GCF_040645895.1 Streptomyces olindensis
GATCTCCCGCCCCGGGCGGAGGCGTGCGGCGCCGTCGTGTGCCGGGACGACCAGGCGTGCTCGACATGCCGGAAATGCCGTGGTGCAACCGCGCGAAAAACCCTGGGGGCGGCCCGCAATGAATCCTGTGGGTGCGCCGTAGCGAACCCTGCGGGTACGCCGTAGGTTCCCCCGGCCCGCCTTGTGCCGGGGGAGCCGCGAGTGTCAGGGTCGGATTAATTCAGCGGGGCCTCCTCGAGATCCCGTATCCGTCATCCCATTCGTTTCGAGGCGGGCGCTCCTATGCTCCAGCAGAACACGACCAAGCGAATCGGCTATTGGCTGCTCCATCTGCATCAGCTTTTCGATGAGGCCACCGAGCGGGCGCTGTCGAGTGAGGGACTGAATCGACGGCAGTGGCAGGTGCTGCACGCCATCAGCATCAAAGTGAACTCCGTCGCCGATATCGACACGGCCTTTTCTCCTTTCCTGGCCGTCGACCGTGTCGACTCCTACGCCCCGATCGTGAAGGAGCTCGAGGCGCGGGGCTGGGTCACGGTGCGGGCCGGCGTCGTCGCGCTGACGGCGGACGGCGACGCGGCACACGACCGGGCCGAGGCGCTGGTGAATTCTCATGCGGCCCGTTCGCTCGCCGGTATTTCGGAGGAGGAATTCCTGGCGGCCAACGATGTGCTCGCCCGGATCGCCCACAACCTTGAGCACGAATAGCGGCCGCCGGCCCCCGCCGAGTCGGCGCAGTCAATCCGGGAGAAGAGTATGGACGCTTCAGTCGTTGTGGTCGGTGCCGGGCCCGCCGGGCTCATGCTGGCCGGGGAACTGCGCCTCGCGGGCGTCGATGTCATCGTGCTGGACCGGCTGCCCGAACGGACCGGGGAGTCCCGCGGCATCGGGTTCACCATCCGCACCATGGAGGTGTTCGACCAGCGGGGACTGCTCCCCAGGTTCGGTGAGATAGAGACCAGCGAGGCCGGGCACTTCGGCGGGCTGCCCCTCGACCTGGGCCTGCTGGGCGCCGCCCACGGCGCCGCCCGGACCGTACCGCAGTCCACCACCGAGGCGGTGCTCGAGAGCTGGGCGCGGGACCTCGGGGCCGACATCCGCTGCGGGCAGCCGGTCACCGGCTTCGTCGAGGACGCCGAGGGCCTGACCGTCATGGTCGGCGGCGGGCCCAATCTGCGGGCCCGGTACCTGGTCGGCTGCGACGGTGGGCGCAGCACCGTGCGCAAGCTCGCCGGCTTCGACTTCCCCGGAACCCCCGCCACCACCGAACTCTTCCTCGCCGACCTGCGAGGGGTGGAGCTGGAACCCCGCACGATCGGTGAGCGCACGGCCGGCGGCATGGTGATGACGGCGCGGCTGCCCGGCGGCATCCACCGGATCATCGTCGGCGAGCGCGGCACACCGCCCCCCGAACGACGCACCGCCCCGCCGGAGTTCAGCGAGGTGGCCGATGTCTGGAAGCGTCTGACGGGCACCGACATCTCGGACGCCGAGCCGCTGTGGGTCAGCGCGTTCAGCGACGCGGCCCGCCAGGTCACCGAATACCGGCGCGGCCGGGTCCTGCTGGCCGGGGACGCCGCGCACGTCCATCTGCCGGCCGGCGGACAGGGCATGAACACCAGCATCCAGGACTCGGTGAACCTGGGCTGGAAGCTCGCCGCCGTGGTGCGCGGAACGGCCCCCGAGACCCTGCTGGACACCTACCACGAGGAGCGGCACGAGGTGGGCCGCCGGCTGCTGGCCAACACCCGCGCCCAGAGCACGCTGATCCTCGGCGGCGACGAGGTGGGCCCGCTGCGGGACACCCTGGCCGAACTGCTGGACGGCCACCCCGAGGCGGTGCGCCGGCTGGCGGCCAAGGTCAGCGGACTCGACATCCGCTACGAGACGGGCGGCGGCTCGCACCCCCTGCTGGGCGCCCGCATGCCCCGGCTGTCCCTGCTCCGCAACGGCCGCCCCACCAGCAGCACCGAACTCCTCCGCGCGGGCCGCGGTGTGCTCCTCGACCTCGAGGACAACGCCACCCTGCGCGGCAGGGCACGGGGGTGGGCCGACCGCGTCGACATCGTGACGGCCTCCCGGCAGGGGGACCTCCCCGGCGACGAACCGCCGGCCCGGACCGCCGCCGTCCTGCTGCGACCCGACGGCCACGTCGCCTGGGCCGCGCCCGGCGCCCACTCCGACCTACCGATGTCACTGGCCCGCTGGTTCGGGCCGGCCCGATGAGCACCAGAAGGGAAGCGATGCACAGCACGTTGATCGTCGCCAGGATGGCCGCCGGCTCCGCCCGCGAGGTCGCCGACCTGTTCGGCGCCTTCGACCGCACCGACGTGCCCGGACGTATGGGCACCCGCCGCCGCCAGCTCTTCGAGTTCCGGGGCCTGTACTTCCACCTCCAGGACTTCGACGAGGACCACGGCGAGGAGCGGATCGAGGAGGCCAAGTCCGACCCCCGGTTCGTGCAGATCAGCCAGGACCTCAAGCCGTACATCGAGGCGTACGACCCGGCGACCTGGCGGTCGCCGAAGGACGCCATGGCCCGTCGCTTCTACGAGTGGAGTGCCGCATGAGCGCCGCCCACGACCGTCGGCGGGTGGTGATCACCGGAGTCGGGGTGCTCGCCCCGGGCGGCAAGGGAGCAAAGGAGTTCTGGAAGCTGCTCACCGAAGGGCGCACCGCCACCCGCCGCATCTCCCTCTTCGACCCCTCGCCGTTCCGCTCCCAGGTGGCCGCCGAGGTCGACTTCGACGCCGAGCTCTCCGGGCTGACCCCCCAGGAGGTCCGGCGGATGGACCGGGCCGCGCAGTTCGCGGTGGTCGCCGCGCGGGAAGCGGTCGGCGACAGCGGGCTGGAGTTCGGCGCGCTGGCCCCCGACCGGACCGGGGTGACGATCGGCAGTGCGGTCGGAGCCACCACCGGACTCGACCAGGAGTACCGCACGGTCAGCGACGGCGGCCGGCTGGAACTCGTCGACCACGCCTACGCCGTGCCGCATCTGTACGGCTACATGGTGCCCAGCTCCTTCGCCACCGAAGTGGCCTGGGCGGTGGGCGCCGAGGGCCCCACCACCGTCGTGTCCACGGGCTGCACCTCAGGACTCGACGCGGTGGGATACGCGGCGGACGTGATCCGGGAGGGCACGGCGGACGTGATGGTCGCCGGCGCCACCGACGCGCCGATCTCCCCGATCACCGTGGCCTGCTTCGACGCGATCAAGGCGACCACGCCCCGCAACGACGACCCCGAGCACGCCTCCCGGCCCTTCGACGCCAGCCGCAACGGCTTCGTCATCGGGGAGGGCGCCGCGGTGTTCGTCCTGGAGGAACTGGAGAGCGCCCGCGCCCGCGGCGCGCGGATCTACGCCGAGGTCGCCGGGTTCGCGACGCGCTCGAACGCGTTCCACATGACCGGACTGCGGCCTGACGGCGTCGAGATGGCCGAGGCCATCCGGGTCGCCCTCGCCGAGGCCCGGCTCGCTCCCGAGGACATCGACTACATCAACGCCCACGGCTCGGGCACCAAGCAGAACGACCGGCACGAGACCGCCGCGTTCAAGCGCAGCCTGGGCGAGCATGCCTACCGGACCCCGGTCAGCTCCATCAAGTCGATGGTCGGGCACTCGCTCGGCGCGATCGGCTCGATCGAGATCGCCGCGTCCGTCCTGGCCATCACCCACGACGTGGTGCCGCCGACGGCGAACCTGCACCACCCCGACCCCGAGTGCGACCTGGACTACGTGCCGCTGACCGCCCGGGACTGGAAGACCGACGCCGTCCTGTCCGTCGGCAGCGGCTTCGGCGGCTTCCAGAGCGCGATGGTGCTCGCCGCCCCCGAGGGAGGCGAGCGATGAACCCCACGGTCCTGGTCACCGGACTCGGAGTCGTCGCCCCGACGGGCCTCGGCATCGAGGACTACTGGGCGGCCACCCTCGCCGGCCGCAGCGCGATCCGGCGGATCACCCACTTCGACCCCACGCCCTACCCGTCCCGGCTCGCCGGCGAGATCGGCTCCTTCGCCGCCGAGGACCATCTGCCGAGTCGGCTGCTCCCGCAGACCGACCGGATGACGAGGCTCGCCCTGGTCGGCGCCGACTGGGCGTTCGCCGATGCCGGTGTGGTGCCGTCCGACCTGCCCGCCTACGACGTGGGAGTGATCACCGCAAGCCACTCCGGCGGCTTCGAGTTCGGCCAGAACGAGCTGCGGGCGCTCTGGAGCAAAGGTGGCCAGTACGTCAGCGCCTACCAGTCCTTCGCCTGGTTCTACGCCGTCAACAGCGGCCAGATCTCCATCCGCAACGGCCTGCGCGGACCCAGCAGTGTCGTGGTCAGTGACCAGGCCGGCGGGCTGGACGCGCTGGCGCAGGCCCGTCGGCAGCTCCGCAAGGGCACCGGCATGGTGATCGCCGGCGCGGTCGACGCCTCGATCTGTCCCTGGGGCTGGGTCGCCCAGATGACCAGCGACCGGCTGAGCACCTCCGACGACCCCGCACGGGCGTATCTGCCGTTCGACGACCGGGCCGCCGGACACGTCCCCGGCGAGGGCGGCGCCCTTCTGGTCCTGGAGGAGGCCGGGCACGCCCGCCGGCGCGGCGCCCCCCGGGTGTACGGCGAGATCGCGGGCCACGCCGCCACGATCGACCCCCGGCCCGGCAGCGACCGCGCCCCCACCCTGCAGCGCGCCGTCGAACTCGCCCTCGCCGACGCGGGAACGACCCCCGACGACATCGGCGTGGTGTTCGCCGACGCCGCCGCGGTGCCGGACCTGGACCGGGCCGAGGCGGAGGCGATCACCAAGGTCTTCGGACCGCGCGGCGTGCCGGTGACCGCGCCCAAGACCACCACCGGACGGCTGTACTCCGGTGCCGCCCCGCTCGACCTGGCCGCCGCGTTCCTGTCCATCCGCGACCAGGTGATCCCGCCGACCACCGGCAGCACGCCCTCCCCGGCCTACGAGATCGATCTCGTGACCGGCGCGCCGCGCCCCGCCGAACTGCGCAGCGCGCTGGTGATCGCCCGCGGCCAGGGCGGCTTCAACTCCGCGATGGTCGTCCGCGCCGCCGACCCCGCCCACCTGTGACCCGTACGAAAGGAACCCGTATGTCCGCCAAGGAGTTCACCCTCGACCAGCTGAAGGCCACGCTGTTGGAGGGCGCCGGTACCGACGAGAGCGTCGACCTGAACGGCGACATCCTCGACACGTCCTTCGAGGATCTCGGCTACGAGTCGCTGGCGATGCTGGAGACCGTCGGCCGCATCGAGCGCGAGTACGGCATCAGCCTGGACGAGGAAGCGGTCGGTGAGGCCGCCACGCCCCGCGCGCTGGTCCGCCTGGTCAACGACCACCTGTCTGCCGTCAAGACCGCCTGACCGGAGCCCACGATGATCGAGAACACCGCCAGGGTCGCCCTGGTCACCGGCGCCACCAGCGGGATCGGCCTCGCCGCCGCCCGGATCCTCGCCCAGCAGGGGCATCGCGTCTACATCTGCGCCCGCGACGAGAACGCGGTCGCCGCAACGGTGAAGACACTGCAGAACGAGAACCTGGACGTGGACGGCAGCACCGCCGACGTGCGGTCCAAGGAGGACATCGAGGCCGTGGTGCGGGCCGCGGTGGCCCGCTTCGGACCGATCGACGTGCTCGTCAACAACGCCGGCCGCAGCGGGGGAGGGGTGACCGCCGACATCGCCGACGAGCTGTGGGACGACGTCATCGCCACCAACCTCACCAGCGTCTTCCAGGTGACCCGCGAGGTCCTCAACGCGGGTGGCATGCGCGAGAAGAAGCGCGGCCGGATCATCAACATCGCGTCCACCGCGGGCAAGCAGGGCGTGGTGCTCGGCGCCCCCTACTCCGCGTCCAAGCACGGCGTGGTCGGCTTCACCAAGGCGCTGGGCAACGAGCTGGCGCCGACCGGGATCACCGTCAACGCGGTGTGCCCGGGCTACGTCGAGACTCCGATGGCCCAGCGGGTGCGACAGGGCTACGCGGCGGCGTACGACACCTCCGAGGAGGCCATTCTCGAGAAGTTCCACGCCAAGATCCCGCTCGGCCGTTACTCCACCCCCGAGGAGGTCGCCGGCCTGGTCGGCTATCTGGCCTCCGATCTCGCCGCCTCGATCACCGCACAGGCGCTCAACGTCTGCGGCGGCCTGGGCAACTTCTGACACTCGGAGGAACACGATGACGACTCGTCAGGTCGAACACGAGATCACCGTCCAGGCACCCGCCCAGGACGTCTACCGGCTGCTCGCCGAGGTGGAGAACTGGCCGAGGCTCTTCCCGCCGTCGGTCTACGTCGAAGTCCTGGAGCGCGAGGCGGACCTGGAGCGCATCCGCATCTGGGCCACCGCCAACGGCGAGGCCAAGAACTGGACCTCGATCCGCCAGCTCGACCCGGAGAGCCTGCGCATCACCTTCCGGCAGGAGGTCTCCGCGCCGCCGGTCGCGTCGATGAGCGGCACCTGGGTCGTCGAACCCCGCGGGGAGACGGAGACCCGGCTGCGGCTGCTGCACCAGTACCGCGCGGTCGACGACGACCCCAAGGGCCTGGAGTGGATCGACGAGGCCGTCGACCGCAACAGCCGGGAGGAACTGCCCGGCGTCAAGGCCGGACTGGAGGAAGCCACCCGGACCGCGGAGCTGACCCTGTCCTTCGTGGACAGCGTCACCGTCAACGGCTCCGCCAAGGACCTCTACGATTTCGTCAACGACGCTCACCTGTGGAGCGAGCGGCTGCCGCACGTCAATCAGGTCAAGCTGACCGAGGACACCCCCGGCCTCCAGGTGCTGCGGATGGAGACGCTCACCAAGGACGGCTCCGCGCACACCACCGAGTCGGTCCGGGTCTGCTTCCCGCACCACAAGATCGTCTACAAGCAGACCACGCTGCCGGCGCTGATGAAACTGCACACCGGCTACTGGACGTTCGAGGAGGGAGCTGACGGCGTCACCACCGCCGGCTCCCAGCACACGGTGGTGATCAACGCCGAGAACATCGCAGCCGTTCTCGGCCCTGAGGCGGGCGTGGCCGAGGCCCGCGAGTTCATCCGGGGCGCGCTCGGCAACAACAGCCTGGCCACCCTGGGGCACGCCAAGGACTACGCGGAAGCGCGGCGCTGACCGATGCCCGCTCCCGCGACCTCCGGTCCTGCGGACGCCGACGCCGTGGTGGTCGGTGCCGGTCCGGTCGGACTGCTGCTCGCCGGGGACCTCGCCGCGCACGGAGTGCGGGTCCTGGTGGTGGAACAGCTGGCCCGGCCGATGACCGAGTCACGCGCCTCCACCCTGCACTCCCGCACGATGGAGGTGCTGGCCGAGCGCGGCGTCCTCGACCGGCTCGGTCCGCTCCCGAACGGCGGCCCCGGGCACTTCGGCGGTATCCGGCTCGACCTGGCGGAGGCCGACCCCGGCCATCGACACGCGGGTCAGTGGAAGTGCCCGCAGACCCGGCTGGAAGCGGTGCTCCAGGAGCGTGCCGTGGAGCTGGGGGCGCGGATCCGGCGCGGACGGCGGCTGGTGGATCTGGCCGACCGGGGCGACCGGGTGCTGGTCGAGACCGTCACAGCGGGCCGGACGGCGGACGACGCGGAGGGCGGCACGGAGGGCGGCACCCGGGAACGGATGACCGGCTCCTACGTCGTCGGCTGCGACGGCTGGCAGTCCACTGTGCGCACGGCCGCCGGATTCGAGTTCGCCGGGCGGGGCCCGGCCCGGGAGATGCTGCGGGCCGACGTCGCCGGGATCGACATCCCCGCCCGGCGGTTCGAGCGGCTGGAACACGGACTGGCCACCGCGCACCACTGGCCGGACGGCACCACCCGGGTCATGGTGCACGTCTACGGCGCCGAGCCCCGCACCCGGGCCGGGGCACCGGAGTTCGACGAGGTCGTACAAGCCTGGGCGCTGGTGACGGGCGAGGACATCGGCCACGGGACACCGCTGTGGCTGAACGCCTTCGACGACACCCGGCGCCAGGTGACCCGCTACCGCAGGGGCCGGATCCTGCTGGCCGGCGACGCCGCCCACGCGCAGATGCCGGTCGGCGGGCAGGCCCTCAACCTCGGACTGCAGGACGCGGCGGCCCTCGGCGGGCGGTTGGCCGAACGCCTGGCCGGCCGGGCGGGCGACGAGGTCCTGGACGACTACCACGACGAGCGCCACCCCGTCGGCGCGCGCACCCTCACCAACATCCAGGCCCAGTCGGCCCTGCTGCTCGGCGGGCCCGAGATCGAGCCGCTGCGGGAGGTCTTCGCCGAGCTGATGCGCTTCCCTGCCGTGAGGCGGCGGCTGGCCCGCATGATCACCGGCCTCGGACTGCCCCGCACCACGGTCGCGCCGCCACCCGCCACCGCACCGGCGCAGCCCCCTCACTCCCCGACGACTGAGAAGGACAGGACTTCCACCATGGGCAAGCTTGCCGACAAGACCGCGCTGGTGACCGGCTCCAGCCGAGGCATCGGCCGGGCCACCGCACAGCGGCTGGCCGCCGAGGGCGCGCTGGTCGCCGTGCACTACGCGGCCAACGAGAGCGCCGCACGGGAGACCATCGAGCTGATCGAGAAGGACGGAGGCCGGGCCTTCGGCGTACGGGCCGAACTCGGTGTCCCCGGCGACGTCCACGAGCTCTTCCTCGGCCTGGAGCGCGGGCTGAAGGAACGCACCGGCACCACCACCCTCGACATCATCGTCAACAACGCGGCGGTGACCACACCGACCGGGGTGCAGCCGGAAGACGTCACTCCCGAGGAGTTCGACCGGCTCTTCGCGGTGAACGCCAAGGCGCCCTTCTTCATCGTGCAGCGCGCCCTGCCGCTGCTTGCCGAGGGCGGCCGGATCATCAACATCTCGTCCGGGCTGACCCGGGTCGCCAACCCCGACCAGGTCGCCTACTCGATGACCAAGGGCGCGATCGAGCAGATCACCCTGCACTTCGCCCGCCATCTCGCCCCGCGCGGCATCACCGTCAACAGTGTGGCGCCCGGCATCACCAACAACGGCGGCCCGGTCTTCGACATCCCCGAGGCGGTGGCGCAGATGGCCCAGCTGTCGGCCTTCAAGCGGGTGGGCGAGGCGGTCGACGTCGCCGACGTGGTGACGTTCCTGGCCACCCACGAGGCCCGTTGGATCACCGGCGCCTTCATCGACGCCAGCGGCGGCACCCTGCTGGGCTGACCGCAGGCCATCCGGGCTGTACGAGAGGAGCAGGAGGAACGGTGACGGCCGTACAGGAACCGCCGACTTTCGCCGACCAGGTGGGCGAACTCAGGGAGTTGAAGGAAACGGCCCGGCTCGGGACCGGCCCCGAGGCCACCGAGCGCCAGCACGCCAAGGGCAAGCTCACCGCGTACGAACGCATCGACCTCCTGCTGGACACCGGGAGTTTCACCGAGGTCGAGCCGTTGCGGCGGCACCGTGCCACGGGGTTCGGCCTGGACGGCAGGCGACCGCACAGCGACGGTGTCGTCACCGGCTGGGGCACCGTCGAGGGGCGGACCGTCTTCGTGTACGCGCACGACTTCCGGATCTTCGGCGGTGCGCTGGGCGAGGCCCACGCCGAAAAGATCCAGAAGATCATGGACATGGCTATCGCGGCGGGCGGTCCGCTGGTCTCCCTCAACGACGGCGCCGGCGCCCGCATCCAGGAGGGTGTCTCGGCGCTCGCCGGCTACGGCGGGATCTTCCAGCGCAACACCCGGGCGTCCGGCGTCATACCGCAGATCAGCGTGATGCTCGGCCCGTGCGCGGGCGGTGCGGCCTACTCGCCCGCGCTCACCGACTTCGTGTTCGCGGTCCGCGGGATCTCCCAGATGTTCATCACCGGCCCCGACGTGGTCCGCACGGTCACCGGGGAGAAGGTCACCCACGACGGGCTCGGCGGCGCCGACGTCCACGGCAGCTCCTCGGGCGTCGCCCACTTCGTCTACGACGACGAGGAGACCTGCCTGGCCGAGGTGCGCTGGCTGCTGTCCATGCTGCCCTCCAACAACCGCGAACTCCCGCCCCCGGCGGTCACCGGGGATCCCGCGGACCGCAGGGTGGACCGGCTGCTGGAACTCGTGCCGCTGGACGGCAACCGGTCCTACGACATGCGCGAGGTCATCGCCGAACTGGCCGACGACGGCGACTTCATGGAGGTGCACGCCCGGTGGGGCGCCAACCTGGTGTGCGCGTTGGCCCGGCTCGACGGCCAGGTGCTCGGCGTGGTGGCGAGCCAGCCGGCCGCGCTGGCCGGTGTCCTCGACATCACGGCCAGCGAGAAGGGCGCCAGGTTCGTCCAGTTCTGCGACGCCTTCAACATCCCGCTGCTCACCCTGGTGGACGTCCCCGGCTTCCTGCCCGGTGTCGACCAGGAGCACGACGGCATCATCCGGCGCGGTGCCAAGCTGTTGTACGCGTACTGCAACGCCACCGTGCCGAGGGTCTCGGTGGTGCTGCGCAAGGCGTACGGCGGCGCGTACATCGTGATGGACTCGCGCTCCATCGGTACCGACCTCGCACTCGCCTGGCCCACCAACGAGATCGCGGTGATGGGCGCGGAGGCGGCCGCCGACGTGGTCTTCCGGCGGGAGATCGCCGCTTCGGACGACCCCGCGGCCACCCGGGAGCAGAAGATCAAGGAGTACCGGCGGGAGCTGGTACACCCGTACTACGCGGCCGAACGCGGCCTGGTCGACGATGTGATCGACCCGGGTGACACCCGGGCCGTACTGGCTCGCGCCTTCGCGATGCTGCAACGCAAGGACGCGGACCTGCCGCGCCGCAAGCACGGCAACCCGCCGCAGTGACCGCCGAGCCGGCACCGGCCGCCGACGGGCAGGTCCTGCTGCGGATCGAGAAGGGCGACCCGGACGCGCACGAGGTCGCCGCCGTCACCGCGGCCCTTCTCCAGCGCCTCACCGCCCGGCCGGCGGAGCCGGACCCGCCCTGCCGGGCGCGGGCCGGCTGGCGCCGCCCCGAACGGTCACCGGGCTTTCGCGGCCCCAGGACCTGGCAGGACACGACCTCGTGAACCGCCCTTCGAGTACGCCAACGACGAACGGAAGTCAGGACATGGAAGTCGGAATCCTCTTCGACCTGCGCAACCCGGACGCCTGGCACCGGCCGTGGGCCGACCACTACGCGCGCTCCCTGGAGTGGTGTGAGGAGGTCGACCGGCGCGGGATCGGAGGAGTGTGGTTCACCGAGCACCACTTGTTCGAGGACGGCTATCTCCCGCAGCCGCTGGTGTTCGCCGCGGCGGCCGCCGCCCGGACCCGCCACTGCCGGATCGGCACCGCGGTGATCCTGCCCAACCTGCGCCGGCCCGCCCAGCTCGCCGAGGACGCCGCGATCGTCGACCTGATCAGCGGCGGCCGGCTCGAACTCGGCGTCGGGGCCGGCTACCGGGTCCCCGAGTACGAACTGTTCGGGGCGGAGTTCGACCGCCGGATCGGGCGAGTGGAGAAGAACATCCGCGAGGTGCGCAGGCTGTGGGAGGAGGGCGGCATCACGCCCGGCCCGATCCAGCACCCGGTGCCCGTGTGGGGCGGCTTCTACGGACCGCGCGGCGCCCGGATCGCCGGCCGCCTCGGCATCGGACTGCTGCACATCAACCGGGCGATGTACGAGCACTACGAGGCCGGACTCGTCGAGGGCGGCCACGATCCGCGGACCGCCCGGGTCTCCGACCTGCTCCCGGTGATCCTCGCGGACGACCCCGAGGCCGCCTGGCCCCGGATCGCCCCGCACGTGGTCCACCAGATGAACACCTACCGGCTCGGGTCCGTCGAGGGCACCGACCATCCCGCTCCGCCGCTGCTCAAGGTCGAGGACTTCCCCCAGAAGCGGCCCGAGGACGGCTCCTGGGCCACCTTGGAGGTGCTCACCCCCGAGGAGGCCGCGGTCCGCATCCACGAGCGGATCAGGGGACTGCCGGTGCGGCACCTCATCTTCTGGGCGAGCATCGCGGGAATGCCGGACGATCTCGTCGCCCGGCACATCGAACTGGTCGCCGAGCTGCCGAAGCTGCTGGAGAGGCAGGCGGCCGGTGGGTGAGCCGGTCGTCACCCCGGCGCCGCCCGCGCCGCGCGGGCTGCGGGGCCACCGGGCCCTGCTGGTCGTCCTCTCCGGGAACATGCTCCTGGACGCCGTCGAGGTCTCGGTGGTGCTGGCGGCACTGCCGTCGATCGGTGCCGACCTGGGGCTGACCCTGTGGTCGGTGCAGTGGCTGATGACCGGGTTCGCCCTCGGCTTCGCCGCCATGCTGACCATGGGACCGGTGCTCTCCGGCCGCTTCGGGCTGCGCCGCGTCTACCTCACCGCGATGTTGTTCTTCGCGCTCGCCTCCGTCGTCGGCGGACTGAGCGACGACATGGCGCTGCTGGTCGCCTCCCGGCTGGTCAAGGGGGCCTGTGCGGCGCTCACCGCGCCCGTCGGGCTGGCCCTGATCGGCACCACGTTCCCCAGCGGCCCGCCGCAGCGCCGTGCGGTGGCGGTGTACTCCCTGTTCGGCGCGGCCGGGTTCACCGCCGGACTGCTGCTCTCCGGAGCCCTCGCCCCCGGCCACTGGCACTGGACGTTCCTGTTCCCCGCCCCGGTGGCCCTGGTGCTGCTGGTGTGGGGGATCAGGGTGATCCCCGGCGGGGTACGGCAGCAGCCGCCCCCGCTCGGCGGGGCGATCCTGCGCAACGGCCCGCTGATGCGGGCGACGGCGGGTGCGGCCACCCTCAACGGGGCCTACATCGGCCTGCTGCTGCTGGCCACGTTCCGGGCGAGCGACGTCTTCGGCTGGCGGCCCTGGCAGGTCGCACTCGGCCTGCTGCCCGCCTGTGTGCCGCTCGCGGTCTCGGTGCCGTTCGCCGGCCGGCTGGTCCAGCGGTTCGGCACCGGGCGGTTGATCACCGCCGGGGCGCTGTGCGCGCTCGCCGGTCAGCTGTACGCCCTGCTGCGGCCGGGCCCCCTGTCGTACGCGACCGGGCTGCTGCCCGCGCTGGTGCTGGTCTCGGCCGCTTTCGTGCTGTCCTTCGCGGCGCTGAACATGCAGGCCGCGCAGAGCGTGGCGCCGGCTCTGCGCGGCGCGGCCGTGCCGGTCTACCAGACCGGTGTGCAGCTCGGCAGCGTCGTCATGCTGCCGCTGGTCGCCGGTCTCGCCGACCTCACCGACGGCTACCGGGCACCACTGCTGGCGACCTCGCTGGTCGCGGCGGCCGGGGTGGTGGCAGCCGTCGGCGGGCTGCGCGCGCGCACATGAGGTCCGCCTCAGCCGGCCAGCAGCTTCCGGGTGACGGTGTCGAGCCGCCGGGCGTCCTCGGGGTCGAAGGAGTGGTGCCGCAGATCCAGGCGCCGCCCCTCGAAGAAGGCGCTCAGTGGTTCGGCGGGCGGGCTGTCGATGGCCGCGACGATCGGGACGATGCCCGCTTCCACCGGCTTGGCGAACAGCAGCATCTCCTTGACGTGGGCGGCGGTGGCCGGGTCGAACTCACCCGCGAAGCCGGTCGCCGTACCGCCCGGGAAGTCCAGCACGTACCGGGTCCGGTGATCGCGGCCCTGGAGGGAGAAGGCAACGCCGAGCAGGTTGTTGAGCTTGCCCCCCTGGAACATGGCGCCCCAGCCGTCGTAGCCCCGCTTCAGGCCCAGGTCGTCCCAGTGGATCCGGCCGGCTTCGACACCCGGCCCGGCCACGTTCACGATGACCGGCTCGGGGGCCTTCTCCAGCAGGTCGAGCAGGCCGTAGCCGAGCAGGAAGCGGCTCAGGTAGTACAGCGCGAAATTGTGCTCGAAGCCTTCGGAGGTGACGCGTCGATGGGAACGGAAGAACCGGGCGCACAGCACCAGCGCGTCCACTGCGGGGAAGTTCTCCCTGATTTCCCCGATGATCCGCTCGTTCTCGCTGACCAGGCTGAGGTCGGCGGGCAGGAAGAAGGCCCGCTCCCCGGCGCCCAGGCCTTCCGCCGTGGCGAGGAATTTTCGCCCCTTCTCCGGATTGGGGCCGATGACCACCACCTGGTCTCCGCGCTTCAGATATTTGTGGGCGAGCGCTTCTCCGATGCCGGAGGTGCCGCCCGAGACAACCAGGGTCTTCATGATGTTCTCCTTGAAGGCCGGAACGAGAAAACAAGCGAGAAAAGAAAGGTCGTTTGATGAGTTACGAGACAGAGCTGGCCGAGACGGTGAAGCAGCTCACCGAACGGGTTCATGAACTGGAGGCGATTCGTGAACTCCAGCGGCTGCGGACGGAGTTCCACCGCTGCCTGAACAACGCGGAGTGGGACGGGCTGGCCGGTCTGTTCACCGATGACGCGCATCTCGACTACGGTGACTTCGGGCAGGCGCACGGCAGCGCCGGAATCCGCGACTTCTACAGCGCGTTACCCGGGAAGATCCTCGAGTTCAAGTCCGGAGCCCGGACGATCTCCTTCAAGAACTTCATCCACGGGCATCAGGTCGAGGTGCTGAGCCGGGAAACCGCCACCGGTGTCTCCTTCTTCGAGGAGAAGATACGGTTCGACCGGGAGAGCGAGATCCACAACAGCATCGGCCAGTTCACCGACACTTACGTCCACCGGAACGGACGCTGGTACTTCGGCAAGGTCGAACTGGACCACTACTGGGTGGTGCCGGACAACGAGGGCTGGCGCTGGCCCTGGTGATCCCGACCGGCCCCCGGGACCCGTGCCCGGGGGCCGAGCCGTACGCCATCACCCGCGCGCTGCCTCTTCCTGGGGCAGCGTGGCGGCGACGGGCGGGGCGACGCGCCGGCGCAGCGCGGGGAGCATGGCGAGCACGCCGAGCACCGCGAAGATCAGCGGGACCACCAGCGCGAGCCGCAGGCCGTGCAGCGCCTCGGAGGGCGCCGGGCCGGTGTTCGCCGCGTTGACGGCGGTGGCCACGCTCAGCCCCAGCGCCGGGCCGATCTGGAACGAGGTGTTGACCAGTCCGCCGGCCAGCCCCTGGTCCTCCACGGGGACGCTGTCGGCCGCCGCCATGGTCAGCGGACCGTACGCCAGCGAGAAGCCCAGGCCGATCAGCAGGAACGCCGGCAGCAGCAGCGCCGCGTAGCTGGAGTCGGCGGTCAGGAACTGCAGCAGCGCGTAGGCCAGGACGGCCGAGGTGAGGCCCGCCAGGACCACCCGCTCCACACCGAAGCGGCCCACCAGCGGGGCGGCGATGCGGGTCGACAGCACGGCGGCGACCAGACCCACCGGGCTCACCGCGAAGCCGGTCTCCATCGCCGACCAGCCCCGGTACTCCTGGAAGTACAGCGTCATGGTGAACAGCACGCCGATCCAGGCCCCGATCAGCGACATGGCGGCGATGTTGGCGCGCACCAGGGCGGGGGAGCGCAGCATGGACAGCCGGACCAAGGGCTTGTCGACCCTGCGCTCGATGGCCGTGAACCCGACGAGGAGCAGCGCGGCGACCACCAGCGAGCCCAGGGTGCGGGCCGAGGCCCAGCCGACCTCCGGCGCCTGCACCAGGGTGAACACCACCAGCACCATGGTCGCGGTGATGGTCACGGCGCCCGCGATGTCGAAGTCCTTGGCGCCGCCCTCCGGCCGGGCCGACCGCGGGATCAGCGCGAGGCCCGCGACGAACGCGGCGAGTCCGACGGCGGCCGGGGCGAAGAACACCCAGCGCCAGTCCAGATCGGTGAGCAGGCCGCCGATCACCATGCCGCAGGCCATGCCGGTGGCGCCGGTCGCGGTGAAGATGGCCAGGGCCTTGTTGCGGATGTGACCCTCGGCGAAGCTCGTGGTGATGATCGAGAATCCGGCGGGGGCGCTGAACGCGGCGCCGACGCCGGTGACGAAGCGGGCCGCGATGAGCACCTCGCCGTTGGGCGCCGCGCCGCCGACCGCGGAACCGATGACGAAGACCATGAGCGAGACGAGCAGCACCGTGCGCCGGCCCAGCAGGTCGGCGGCGCGTCCGCCGAGGAGCAGGAAGCCGCCGAAGCCGACCACGTAACCGGTGATCACCCATTGGAGGGTGCTGGTCGAGATGTCGAGCGAGGTGCCGATCGCCGGCAGGGCGACGCCCTTCATCGAGACGTCGAGGGCGTCGAGGAATAACGCGCCGCAGAGTACGGCAAGCATGCCGTAGGCCCTGGGCGTCATGGCCGTGAAGATCGCGTTCGTGGGGGGAGGGGCGGGCATGGGAGAACCTCCAGAAGGTCCGGACCGATCGGTCTGCAAACGGGAGGGCACAGCATGGTCACACCGCTGACGGGATGTCAATGTGCCCTGCCCTGGGCGGGGACCGATCGGTCTGATACTGTTCGGAAACATGCCGCGAAAGCCGACGCCCGACGCTCACGACCGCATCCTGGATGCAGCGGCCGACCTGTTCGACCGCTATGGCGTGCACGCCGTCGGGATGCAGCAGGTCATCGATGAGCTGGGATGCGGAAAACAGCTCCTGTACCGCGAATTCGCCAGCAAGGACAAGCTGGTCGTGGCTTATCTGGAACGCTGCACCCAGGACTGGGACCGCACCTTCGCACGCGCCCTCGCGGCGGCCGACACCCCCGAAGAACAGCTCGTCGAAGTCGTCCGCGCCGTGCAGTCCATGGTGCCGGGCACCCGGGGCTGCTCACTCCGCAATACGCACGCCGAATTCCCGGATCCGGAACACCCCGCGCACCGAGTGTCCGTGGAGCATTTCAAGGCCGTCCGGGAACAGCTGCGCGCATTGGCGCGGCGGACTTCCGCGGCCGATCCCGACCGGCTGGGCGACCGGATCATGCTGATCATCGACGGCGTGTACGCCAGTGGCGCCACACTCGGCGCCACGGGCGCCGCCGCGGAAGCCATCGCATTGGCCCGTGATGTCATCCGGGCCGAAACGTCCCTGGCCGTCGCCGACTCATGACCGTCGGCCGTCGCCGCATCGTGAGCGTCGGCCGTCGCCGACTCATCATTGTTCGAAGGCGCCGGGGAATGACGGATATGCCGCGCACGAACGGAGAACCTGTGGTCGTCCCGCAGTGACAGGGCGGATCTCCGCGGTGTTGCCTGGAAACTCGTTGGAGCCGGCCGACGGCCCACTGAGTTTCCAAGGGAGACATCGTGACCCAGCCCAAGCCCGTCGCGCTGATCAGCGGAGCCAGCCGGGGCATCGGCGCGGCCACCGCGCGGGAGATGGGACGGCGCGGATACCACGTGATCGTCAACTACCGGAGCAGCGCGGAGGCCGCCGACGCCGTCGTCGCGGCGATCGCCGAGGAGGGCGGCTCCGCGCAGTCCGCCCAGGCCGACGTCTGCGACGCCGGGCAGGTCGCCGCCCTGGTCGAGCGGGTGCGCTCGGAACACGGCAGGATCGACGTGCTCATCCTCAGCGCCAACACCGTCAACCCGTCGTTCGTGCCGCTGACCGAGCTGTCCTGGGACGCCTTCGCCGAGAAGGTCGACGGCGAGCTGTCCGGGGTCTTCCACCTCAGCCGGCACGCGCTCGCCCTGATGCGGGAGCAGCGGTCGGGCCGGATCGTCTTCATCTCCAGCACCGCCACCGACTTCATCGGCATGGCCGTGGCGCACTCCACCGCCAAGGCCGCGCTGAACACCTTCAGCCGTCATGTCGCCGGCGTCGCCGCGCAGTTCGGGGTCCGGGTGAACACGGTCTCGTTCGGCGCGGTGCGCACCGAGTCGTCCGGGGCGGGCTTCAGCGAGGGCCTGCGCAAGTTCCTCACGGACCGGTCCGTGCTGTCCCGACTGGTCGAGCCCGAGGACGCGGCGCGGGCCGTGGCCGCGGTCGCCGACGAGGAGTTCGGTGCCGTGGCGGGTCAGCTGATCCGCGTCGACGGTGGGTTCGGCATCCTCGACCAGCAGCTGCACCCGATGGCCGAGCACTTCTCCTGACGCTCCCGCGAGCAGCAGGCGTACGAGGTGTTCCCGGCGGCTCCGCCGAGGCGGTCGCCGCCGAACTCAGACGGGCTCGGGCTCGAAGTGCCGCAGCAGGTCCCGGCCGGGCTGGACGACGCCGTAGCTGCTCTCCGGTACCGCGTTCCACACACCGGGCAGATCACCCAGCGGCTCCGAGACGATCAGGCGGGTCTCGTCGGAGATGTGCTTCAGGAACGCGAGGTCGGGGTGGAGGGCGCGGATGTCCTCCACCCGGCTGCTGAAGTACAGCGACCGGGATTCCCCGCCGCTGGAGTAGCGGAAGAACCACAGCCGCTCCCCGTCGGTCACCGCGATCGTCATCTGGAGCGGCTGCGCCACTCCGTGCTCGTGCCCCAGCCGCTCGACGAGCCCGGCCATCCGGGCCACCGCGCCGGGCGGATCCCCGTCGAGGCCGAAGGTGAGGGCCACGTGGAACATCACCTCGGAGTCCGTCGTGCCCTCGATCGACGGGAACAGCGCCGGGTCCACGGCCAGCATCAGCTCCCGGCGCAGGTCGGCGAACCCGGCGATCGCCCCGTTGTGCATCCACATCCAGCGCTCGTGCCGGAAGGGGTGGCAGTTGGTCTGCTGCACGGCCGTCCCGGTGGAGGCGCGCACATGCGCGAAGAACAGCGGCGAGCGGACGTGGTCGGCGATCTCCCGGAGGTTGCGGTTGCTCCAGGCCGGGCCCGTGTCGCGGATGACGGCGGGGCTGCGCAGGTGCCACGCGTACCAGCCGACGCCGAAACCGTCGCCGTTGGTGGTGTCGACACCCATCCGCGCGTGCAGGCTCTGGTCGATCAGCGAGTGCTCCGGGCGGTACAGGACGTCGTCGAGCAGCACGGGAGTGCCCGAGTAGGCGAGCCAGCGGCACATGGTCGGTACCCCCGATCCCGAGCCGCCGGATCTGCCCCGCGGCTCCCTGGGTGGTGTGCGGGTACCCCAGCGAACACCGGCCGCCGCGGCGGCGCATCGCCCGCCACGGGTGGTTGAGCGGGGATGCGAGCACACGCCCCCGGGCGTGCGCGGGGGCGTGAACGCTGAGATCCTGAGCGGGACGAGCGCCGCTCATGATCCGGCGGACGGCAGGCAGTGGGGAGGGCCCCATGGCCCTGACCGACGAGACCGACGAGACCGACGAGACCGACGCGGAGCCGGCGCCGCCGGGCGTCGACCCCGAGGGCGACCCGTTGCTGCGCACCCGGTTCGCGCTGCCGAAGCGGCCCGCCACCTTCCTGCGCCGCCCCCGCCTCGTCCGGCACCTCGACGAGGCACTCCGAACGCCCCTGACCCTGGTCGACGGGTCCGCCGGCGCGGGCAAGACCCTCCTGGTCGCGGACTGGGCCACCGGCCTGCACGAGCCCGTCGCCTGGCTCACCGCCGACACCGCCGACCAGGCCCCGGGGATCTTCTGGGCGTATCTGCTCCAGGCGCTGCGGGCCGCCGGTGTCCCGGTGGCGGCCGAGGTCGGCTGCCCCGCGGAGGCGAGCCGCGTGGACCGGCGGACACTGACCTGCCTCGCCGCCGACCTGGAGCGCCGCGACCACACCACCGTCGTCGTCCTCGACGAGTTCGACCGCGTGACCTCCCCCGAGATCGCGCGGCAACTGCAGTTCGTCCTGCACCACGCCGGAAGCGGCCTGCACCTGGTCCTCGTCACCCGCACGGAACCCCTGCTGCCGCTGCACCGCTACCGGGCGTCGGGCGAGATCACGGAGATCCGGGACGCCGAGCTGGCCTTCACCACCGACGAGGCCGGCGAACTGCTCTCCCGCCACGGCCTGCACCTGCCCCCGAGCGCCGTCGAGGCCCTGGTGGAGCGCACCCAGGGATGGGCCGCCGGTCTCCGGCTCTGCGCGCTGGCCGCCCGGCGGGGCCCGGACCCCGGCACGTACGTCAAGCAGTTCGAGGCCGACCACAGCGCGGTGGCCGACTTCCTGCTCGCCGAGGTGCTCGACCGGCAGTCGCCCGGCACCCAGGACCTGCTGCTGCGCATCAGCGTCCTCGAACGCTTCTGCCCCGACCTGGTGAACGCGCTGACGCTGCGCACCGACGCCGAGACCGTCCTCGCCGCGCTGCACCGCGAGAACGCGTTCGTCCACTACCTCGGACAGTCGTGGTACAGCCTGCACCCGCTCTTCGCCGAGATCCTCCGCGCCCATCTGCGCGAGCGCTCACCCGGGCTGGAACCGGAACTGCGCCGCCGGGCCGCGCGCTGGCTGCGGCGTTCCGGAGCCCTGCGCGAAGCGCTCGTCCAGGGCGCCGCGGCGGACGACTGGGAGTTCACCGCCCGTGCCGTCGTCGACGACCTCGCGATCGGCCGGCTCTTCACCGGCCTGCGCTCCGAGGACCTGTCCGCCCTGTTCTCGCGGATGAGCCCGGAGGTGACCGGCCCGGTGCCCGACCTGGTCCGCGCGGCCCGCGACCTGGGGCGGCACGATCTGGAACACGGCCTGACCCATCTGCGGCGCGCCACGCGGGAAGTGGCGGAAGCCGAGGGCGACGGCCCCGAGCCGGCCCCGGTCCGCCTCAGCTGCGCCCTGCTGGAAGCGCTGGCGGCCCGGCTGACCGGCTCTCCGGGGCGGGCCGAGCGGGCGGCCGAGCAGGCCCGCGGGCTCCGGCGGCACGTCCCCGAGCAGCGCCTGGACGAGCACCCCGAACTCACCGCCCTCCTCCTGACCCACCTGGGCTCCGCGCGCCTGTGGGCCGGGCGCTTCGAGGACGCCAGGACCGCCCTGTCGGCGGTCGCCGGGCACCCGGGCGGAGCGGTGATGGCGCTGCCCCGCTGGGAGGCCCTCGGCCATCTGGCACTGATCGACTACCTCAACGGCTGGCCCGGCCGCGCGGAGCACAAGGCCCTGACCGCGGCCGGCCAGGCCGAGCGCTACAGCCTGCCCCGGAGGTCCGGGTCGGGCCTCGGCCCGCTGGTCCTGGCCGCCGTCCACGTGGACCGCGACGAACTCGACGAGGCCCAGGCGCTCCTCGACGACGAGGCCGTCTCCCGCCCGGCCGTCGAGGACCCGGTGGCACGGGCGGGCCGGACCGTCGTCCGGGGCCGGCTGCTCCTGGCCCGAGGGGACGCCCGGGCGGCGCTGGCCGCGGCCGACGAGCCCGTCACCGCGGATGTCGGCTCACCCTGGGCGCGGGAGCAGAGCGCGCTGCTCGCCTCGGCCGCCCACCTGGCCCAGGGACATCCGGACCTGGCACGGAAGGCCGTCGACGGGGTGGCACCCCACCGGACCGCGTGCGCGGTCGAGGCGGCCCGGGTCCGGCTCGCGGCCGGCCGGGCCGAGGAGGCGCTCGCCCTCATCGACGGCCTGCCGGAGGGGGACAGACCCGGCCCGGCCGTGGCGGTCCGCGCCACGCTGGTGCGCGCCCAGGCCGCGTACGAGACCGGCGACCGGGGCACCGCCCACCGTCTCGTCGCCCGCGCGCTCCTGGACGGCAGGCGCGAGCACCTGCGCCGGCCGTTCCTGGAGGCCGGCCCCTGGATCCGGCCGCTGCTGAGCACCGGCCGGCTGCGGGAACTGGCCGGCGGCTGGCTCGTCCGCGGCCCCGGCCGGGCCCCGGCGGCGGCCCCCGCCCGGCCCCCGGGGTTCGCCGTCGAGGAACTGAGCGCGCGGGAGCGGGACGTGCTGCACCGGCTGGCCGACATGCTGTCCACGGAGGAGATCGCCGCCGATCTGCACGTCTCCGCGAACACCGTGAAGACCCACCTCAAGAGCATCTACCGCAAGCTCGGCGTGAGCCGGCGGGCCGAGGCCGTGCGCCGCGCCCGCGAGGTGCGCCTCCTGTGAGCCCGCGAGGGTTCCCCCGCGAGGGTTCCCCCGTGAGGGGTGAGGCACGTCTCGGGCACCACCGCTGTGATGGACTGCGTGAGCCACTGGCGCGCCCTGCTCGTCCTCGGTACCGCCCAGTTCCTGATGGTGCTGGACACCTCCGTGATGAACGTGTCCATCAGCCGGCTGGTCGACGACTTCGACACCGAGGTCACCGCCATCCAGGCCGTCATCACCCTGTACGCCCTGGTCATGGCGGCGTTCATGATGATCGGCGGCCGGTACGGGGACATCCTGGGCCGCCGGCGCGTGTTCCTCCTGGGGCTCGCGGTCTACGGCACCGGGTCGGCCCTGACCGCCGTGGCCCCCACCCTGTGGGTCCTGGCCCTGGGCTGGTCCGTCATCGAGGGGCTCGGTGCCGCGCTCGTCCTGCCGTCCATGGCGGCACTCGTCGCCGAGTCCTACCGAGGCCGGGACCGCGCGGTCGCCTATGGCGTGATCGGCGGCCTCGCCGGCGCGGGCATCGCCGTCGGCCCGCTGCTGGGCGGATGGATGACCACCTACCTCACCTGGCGGCTGGTCTTCGCCGGGGAGGTCGTGATCGTCCTGGCCGTGCTCTGCCTGCACCGGTGGATCCCCCGCACGCCCCCGGCCGATCCGCGCCCGCGGCTGGACGGCGTGGGCGCCGCGCTCTCGGCCGCCGGTCTGGGACTGGGAGTGCTCGGCGTGCTCCAGAGCACCGCCTGGGGCTGGGTCCGGCCGCGCGACCCGCCCTTCACCGTGCTGGGCTTCGCCCCGACCCTCTTCGTCGTCGGCGCGGGCGTGCTCGTCCTCGCGGGCTTCGCGCACTGGGAGCGACGGCGGTCCGGGCGCGGCGGCGACCCCCTCGTGCACCTGACGCTGCTGCACCGGCCGGTCCTGCGGTCCGGCCTGACCATGCTGCTGAGCCAGAACCTCATCCTGCTCGGCCTGTTCTTCACCATCCCGCTGTACCTCCAGGTGGTGCAGGGCTTCGACGCCTTCGAGACGGGGCTGCGGCTGCTGCCCGTGTCCGTCACCATGCTGCTCGCGTCCCTGTTCGCCGCGCCGCTCGGCCGGGTGGCGGGACCCCGCAGGGTGGTGCGGCTGGCCCTGCTGACCCTCGCGGGGTCGATCGTGTGGCTGCTCGCCACGATCGACCCCGCCATCGACGACGCCCAGTTCGCCGGCGCCATGGCCCTGCTGGGGGTGGGCATGGGCCTGCTCGCCTCGCAGCTGGGCAACGTCGTCCAGTCCGCCGTGGGGGAGGAGGAGCGCAGCGAGGCCGGCGGACTGCAGTTCACGGCCCAGAACCTGGGCTCCGCGCTCGGCACCGCCCTCATCGGGTCGCTGCTCATCGGCGCCCTGGTGCACGCCTTCACCACCCAGGTCGAGAACGACCCCCGGCTGTCGGACGAGGCCCGCCGCCAGACCGGCGTGGCCCTGGACGCCGGCGTCAGCTTCGTCTCCACGGACCAGGTCCGCTCCTCGGCCGAACGGGCCGGGCTGCCCCCGGCCGAGGTGGAGGCGGTCACGGACTCCTATGCCGCGGCCCAGCTCGACGGGCTGAAGGCGGCCGTCCTCGCCACCGGCGGGATCACCCTCGTCGGCTTCCTGGCCACCCCGCACCTGCCGAGCGGCCGGACGCCCCGTACGCGGCAGCCGGACGCCGAGGTCCCGACCGGGGCCCCGAGGCCGGGGAAGTGACGTCATGACCACCTCCCGCGGCACCGCGCGCCGTGCCCGCAGTGCGCAGCGCCGGGCCCACGCCGACAACACCGGCGGCGTCTACGGCTCCATGCTCGCCGCCTCCGTCGTGGTCGGAGCCGGTCACCTGGGGGAGCTGCCCCGCCTGGAGCTGGTGCTGCTGCTCCTGCTGACCGGCGCGGTGTTCTGGATGGCGCACGTGCACGCCCAGCTGTTCGGGGCGCGCCTGGCGCAGCAGAGCATCGACCGCCGGACCGTGCTGCACGTCTGCCGCGACGAGTGGCCCATCCTCAAGGCCGCCGTCCCGCCCGCCGCCGCCGTGGCCGTGAGCCCGCTGCTGGGCCTGGGCGTGCCGGGCACCCTGTGGCTCGCGCTCGCCGTGGCCGTGGCCGGGCAGGTGGGCTGGTCACTGGCCGCGGCCGTGCGAGCCGGCGCCTCCCGGCGGCAGATGGCGCTCTCCGCCGCCGTGAACCTGCTGCTCGGGCTGCTGATCATCCTGCTCAAGATCGTCCTGAAGAAGTGAACCGCCGCCCGTGCCGCCGGCGGAGGTTCACCTGCCCCGGGTGAGGGCGGCCCGGCCACCGGGGCGGACCATCGCAGGAGAAGGGCGCGCACCGCACACCCCACACCGCCCGGGGGAGCAGCACATGCGCTACGAGATCCGCGTCGACGGACAGATGTCGGAGACGCTGGCCAAGGTCTTCCCGGAGCTCGACCACGTCCTGATGGCCGGGCAGACCGTGCTGTTCGGCCCCGTCATCGACGAGGCCCACCTGTACGGGCTGCTGAGCCGCTTCCAGTCGCTGGGGCTGCGGGTCGTGGAGATGCGCCAGCTGCCCGAGTGACCTGACCCCGGGCACGGGCTCGCACCCCGGGCAGGGGCTCACACCCGGGCCGGGGCTCACAGGGACGCCGTACGGATCCTGCCCGAGCGGGCGGCGGCGCCGAGCGCCTCGAAGTCCCGCTCGTTGCGGTCGGCGTAGGACTGCGCGAACGCGGTGAGCGCGCGGTCGAAGCGGTCGCCGCCGCCCAGGTAGGCGGCGATGGCGATCGGGTCGCCCGAGCGGGCGTGGGCCCGGGCCAGACTCGCCCCGCACAGCCGGGCGAACAGCCGCAGCAGGGCCGGGTCCATGGTGTCCGGCCGGGCGATGCCCTTCCAGTCGCGCAGCTGCCGCACGTAGAAGTCCCGCTCGCGCCCGTCGAGGCCCACGGCGTGGGTCCAGCCCAGCAGGATGTCGCTGGTGGTCTGCATGAGCCGCTGCCCGGCCACCACGCGGCGGCCCTCGTTGTCGTAGCGGATGCCCTCGGTGTGGGGGGAGAGGACGGACTCCTGCGCCTCCTTGGCCTGGAGCAGCAGCGGGTCGTCGTCGTCCCGGCCGAGCAGGAGCGCGATCCAGCAGCGGGTGCCGACGCTGCCGACGCCCACGACCTTGCGGGCCACGTCCACCAGCCGGAAGCGGCGCAGCAGGTGCCGGCGCTCGGAGGACAGGGTGCGGGCGTATCCCTCCAGGACGGTGCGCAGTTCCTTCTCCTGCTCGTGCCTGGGGGAGCCGGCCACCAGGTCCCGCAGCGGGGTGATCAGCGGTGGATCAGCCGCGATCCGCCGGCCCTCGGCGGTGGCGACGGTGAGGCTCGCGAAGGCCTGGAGGTGGGTGCGGGTCCGGGCCTTCGCCGTCGCCTCGGCCGTGCGGCGCCTGGCCCGCTTGGTCATCGACGCGGCCATCAGTTCCCGCATGCGGTCGGCGTCGTCCTGCGCGTACCAGATGTCCAGGGTGCGCATGCCGGCGAACTCCCGCATCCGCCGCCGGTAGGCCTCCACGCACGTCCGCACCGCACTGTCCTGCTCCCGCGTCCCGAAGCCGTTCGCACGGCCCGCGATGGCGAAGCTGGCCGCGAGCCGTTTGACGTCCCACTCGAAGGGCCCGGCGAGGGTCTCGTCGAAGTCGTTGACGTCGAAGACCAGATGGCGCTCCGGCGAGGCCAGCAGCCGGAAGTTCAGCAGATGGGCGTCCCCGCAGAGCTGCACCCGCAGCCCGGTGTCGGCGGCGGCACCGAGGTCCGCGGCCATGATCGCCGCGGCGCCCCGGTAGAACCGGAACGGGGATTCGAGCATGCGGCCGTAGCGGACCGGGACCAGCTCCTGCAGGCGCGTGGCCGACTGGCGCTCCACCACCTCGACCGGGTCGAACCGTCCGGGCTCCGCCTCGAACCGGCCGTGCGACGAACGCGGCGAGCGGCGCCGCGCGGCGCGGCCCTCGGCGGCCCGCTCGGCGGGTGACAGGAAGCCGGTCGTGGGGCCCGGGACGGTCATCGCTCGGCCCTCCGGCCGCGAGGGAAGTCCTCCGCCGGCTCCCGGCCCTGCCGGCGCAGCCCCGCCTGCACCGCGCCCGCGAGGATCTTCGCGGCGATGCCCACCAGCACCAGCCCGCCCGCCATCTGAAACATCGTCAGCACCTGTCCGGTCTGGGAACGGGCCGCGATGTCCCCGTAGCCGACGGTCGCGAACGTGGTGAGCGTGAAGTACAGGGAGTCCGTCTTGGTGAGCGGCTCGCTGAACGAGCCCGGCGAGGAGTGCTCCAGCAGGAAGTAGGCGCCCGCGAAGAGCAGCAGGAACAGCGCCAGCGTCGCGGCCAGGGCCTCGACGGCCTTCAGCCGCGGATAGGGCGAGTCCACGATGGCCCGCACCTCCCACCAGAAGACCACCACGACCAGCAGCAGTCCGCAGACGAGCACGGCCGCGGCACCGCCCGCCAGCCGTCCGTCCAGGGGCAGCACGTAGTAGACGGTGACGAGCCCGGCCGCGATGAGGAGCGCCCGCACGAGCGCCGCGGCCGACGCACGCCGCCGCTGCGGCCCCTGACCCTGCCGGGCCCCGGCGGGGCCGGTGCCGACGAACGCCGAATCCTTCATGTCGTGTCTCTCGCTTCTGTGCCCGGCACCCGGACGGTCCTTCCCCGCTGATGGTCCTGCCCCGCCCCGGGCAACCGGTGCGGGGCGTCTACCACCTCACCGCCCCGGCGGCGCGGACGGATCACCCGCCGAGGGTGACCCGGACGACCGGCGGCGCGCGCGACGCTGGCCCCGGGGTCTCCCGTCGGGCAGGAGGAGAAGCGATGACCACGTCGCCAGGCCGGGCACCGGGCACCGGAGCGCAGTACGAGCCGGACGGCCCCGGGCCCCCTCGCGCGGCGGACCCCGCCGAGGTCCTGGCCGCCCTCGGCCGCTCCTGGACGTGGATCCTCGCCTCCGCGGTCGCGACCCTCGTGCCGGGCATCCTGCTCCTGGTCTGGCCGGAGGCGACCCTGCACGTCGTGGCGGTCCTCATCGGCCTGTACCTGCTGGCGGCCGGGGCCTTCCGGTTCGTGGAGACCTTCGCCCGGCGGGAACAGGGCCACCGCCTGCCCAGCCTGCTGCTGGCCGTGCTGTACGTCCTCGCCGGGGTGCTGTGCCTGCGCAACCCGCTCCAGACCATCACCGCGCTGTCCCTGATCGTCGGACTGGTCTGGCTGGTGTCCGGCATGCTCACGCTCTACCACGCCCTCGCCGCTCCGGACCTGCCGCACCGCGGCTTCGTCCTCGGCGCCGCCGTTCTCGCCCTCGTCGCGGGCGTCGTCGTACTGGCCCTGCCCGCGGAGTCGGCCCGGGCGCTGACCCGGCTGCTCGGCCTGTGGCTGGTGCTGCTCGGCCTCGCCGAGGCGGGGCTCGCCCTCGCCTGGCGCGCAGCGCTGCGCAGAGCCGCCGCCGGATGAACCGGCTGGCGCTGCCCGGCGCCCGAGCCCGAGGAGGAACCATGGCACCGAGCCACGGCCCCGTACCGCCGCCCCCGGAGGGAACCGAGGGCCCGGGAACCGAAGGACCGGGAACCGAAGGACCGGGAACCGAGGGCTCCGGCCGCGTCCTGAGCGCGGCGGAACACGACGAGTACGAGCGGCTGCGCCGGGCCGCCGGGGTACGCCACCGGCGGCTGCGCAGCGCGGGCGCGGTGGTGCTGCTCGTCCTGGCGCTGCTGCTCGCACCGCTGTCCGTCGTCGCCGCCTGGGTGGACGACGAGGTCTCCGACACGGGCCGCTACGTGCAGACCGTGGCGCCGCTGGCGTCGGAACCCGCCGTCCAGGAAGTCGTGACGGACCGGCTCACCGACCGTGTCGTGGCCGCCGTGGACGTCGAAGCGGTCACGGACGCCCTGACGCGGACGCTCGCGGAGGCCGGAGCACCGCCGGGCGTGGTCGAGGCCTCCGAGTCCCTCGCCGGGCCGCTGCGCTCCGCCGTCCGCGGTGTCGTGGACAGCACCATCAGCCGTGTCATCACCAGTGACGCCTTCCAGCAGGCGTGGGAGGGCGCCAACGAGCGGGCGCACGCCGCCGTGGTCACCATGCTGACCGGCGAGCGCGAGGGCACCCTGCGCGCCACCGGCGACACCATCCAGCTCGATCTCGGGCAGGCCGTGGACGAGGTACGGCAGCGCCTCGTCGACGCGGGGTTCGACAAGGCCGCGGCCATCCCGGACACGGACCGGACCGTCACGCTGTTCGAGACCGAGAAGCTCGACAGCGCCCAGAACGCGATGCGGCTGCTGGACATCGTCGGCACCTGGCTGCCCGTGCTGACCATCGCCCTGGCCGCCCTGGCGGTGTGGACCGCTCCCCGGCACCGGCTGATGCTGCTGGTCACGGCCGTCGGCGTGGGCGTGATGATGGTGCTGCTCCTCGTCGCGCTGGCCGTCGTCCGGCGGGTCTACCTCGACGCGGTGCCGGGCTCCACCCTGCCCCCGGACGCCGCCGCCGTCATCTACGACACCTTCGTCCGCTTCCTGCGCGACAGCACCAGCACCCTCCTCGTGGTCGCCGTGATCACCGCGCTGACGGCGTACCTCTACGGTCCCGGGCGCGGGGCGAGAGCCGTCCGGGGCCTCGCCCGGCGCGGCACCGGCGCCGCCGGACGGGGACTCTCCACCGCCGGGCTGCGCACCGGGGCGGCCGGACGGGCCCTCGCGGAGCACCGCTCCTGGACCACGGGCATCGTCATCGGCGCGGCAGCCCTGACCCTGGTCCTCTGGAACCACCCGACGGTCGGCGCGGTGGCGCTCGTCGTGGGCGTGGCCCTGGCCGTCCTGATCATCCTGGAAACGCTCGCCGCCAACGCCATCCACACCCACACCCACACCCCCGCCCCGCCCCGCCCCGGCCCGGCGCCCGCCCCGTGACCCATGCCCGGGTCGCCCGCACCGCCTCCGCCGTCCCGCAGATCCAGGGCGGAGCGGCTCTCGGCGAGCCTGCGGTCGGGCCCGGCGGCCCGGCTGCTGCCCAGGCTGACCGCGCTCAACATCATGGAAGGGGCCGTCAGGCTGGCCGCCCAGGCGTTCCTCACCGCGCTGCCCCTGCTGATGACGGTGGCGGCGTTCGCACCGAGCGGCGTGCAGGACCTCCTGATCGACTCCCTGCGGGCGGTCCTCGGTGTACGCGGTGACACCCTGGAGGAGATCCGCCGTACCTTCGCCGCCACCGGGCCCACCCGGAACTCGGTCGGAGCCCTCGGCGTCGTGGTCGCCCTCGTCTCGGCCACCGCCTTCACCCGCGCCCTCCAGGCGGTCTGCCTCAGGTGCTGGCGCCTGCCCCGGGCCCCGCTGCGCGCGGCGGCCTGGCGCTGGCCGCTGTGGCTGCTCGGCTGGCTGGCCTACCTGCTCGTCCAGGCGCCGCTGCGCGACGGGTTCGGGAGCGGCCCGGTGGCCGGGCTGGTGCTGTCGCTGCTGTCGTCGACGCTGCTGTGGTGGTGGTCCCAGCACCTCCTGCTGGGCGGCCGGGTCGGATGGGGGCCCCTGCTGCCGGGGGCGGTCCTGGCGGCGGCGACCACGGTCGGCCTGAGCCGGGTGGCCCCGCTCGTACTGCCCACGGCGATGGACCGCAGCCTGGCGGAATTCGGCGCTCTCGGCCCGGTCTTCACCTTCCTGTCCTGGCTGATCGCCGTCTTCCTGGGCATCGTGTGCGGCCTGGCGCTCGGGGAGAGCGTCGCCTCGACCGCCCGGTACCGCGGGCTGCTCGCCGCCCCCCGGTTCCGCAGGCTGCCCGCCGCCCGCCACCGTCCGGCGGACGGCCGCTGACCGCCACCGTCCGGCGGACGGCCGCTGACCGGCACCGTCCGGCGGACGGCCGTTGACCCGACCCGGGCCGGCGGCACGCTCACCCGTCCCGGGTGAGGCGGCCCCCGTCGGCCGCGAAGCACGCTGTAACAGCACGGAGCGGCTGCCGGGCCGCGCCCGGGACGGAGGAGTGACATGAGTGCGCAGACCTACCTGGCGTACGACTTTCCGCTGCTGAGCGCCTTCTGGACGATGCTGGTCTTCTTCCTGTGGATCATGTGGTTCGTCCTGCTCTTCCGGATCGTCTTCGACATCTTCCGGGACGACTCGATGAGCGGCTGGGGGAAGGCCGGCTGGCTGGTGTTCTGCATCGTCCTGCCCTTCGTCGGCGTGTTCGTCTACGTCGTCGCCCGCGGCAAGGACATGGGCCGCCGGGAAGTGGCCCAGGCGCGCGAACAGCAGCAGGCCTTCGACGACTACGTACGGCAGACCGCCCGCAGCGGTGGCGGCGGGTCGAGCAGCGTCGACGAACTCTCCCGGCTGTCCGAGATCCGTGCCCGCGGCGACATCACGGACGAGGAGTTCCGCAGGGCGAAGGAACTGGTGCTGAGCGGCTCCGCCCCCTCGGGATCCTCGGGCACCGTCACCTCCCCCTCCGGTCGCTGAACGCGCCGGACGCAGCAGAAACGAGGCACCAGGATGACCGCCACACACCCCACACACGCGCCCTCGACAGCCAAACGCGAATGGGCCGTCGGTCTGACGGTCTTCGGGGCCGTGATGCTGATGATCGCCGGGATCCTGGACATCCTGCGCGGTATCGCGGCGATCGCCGAGGACGATGTCTTCCTCACCACCCGCAACTACGTCTTCGAGTTCGACCTCAGCGGCTGGGGCTGGGTCCACCTGTTCCTGGGCGTGGCGGCCGTGATCGTCAGCTTCGGGCTGTTCCAGGCGTCGACGTGGGCGCGCGTCGCCGGCGTGGCCATCGCCGGGCTCGTCATCATCGCGAACTTCCTCTCCCTGCCGTACTACCCGGTCTGGTCGGTCGTGATGATCGCGATGTCGGGGTTCATCATCTGGGCCCTGTGCACCGTGCGGAAGGACGACGCCTGGGAGCCGTTCGAACGGCCACCGGGCAATCCGTGAGCAGACCGGCCGCCGACTGGCCGCGGGTCGCGCGCCTCGCGCCGGGGCTCACCCGCCCCGCAGCGGGGTGATCGAGCAGGCCCTCTAGGCCCGCGCGCGGACCAGGAGCAGGGCCACGTCGTCGTCGGGCTCCGGGCTCAGCGCGCCGAGGAGGCTGTCGCTGGTGCGCTGCAGACTCGGACCCGCCGTCGTCAGCAGACGGGTCAGCGTGCTCAGACCGGTGTCGATCGGCTCCCCGCGGTTCTCGACCAGCCCGTCGGTGTACAGGGCGAGCAGCGAGCCCGGCGCGAACTCCACCTCCACCGTGCCGAAATCGACACCTCCGACCCCGAGCGGCACGCCGCCCGGCACGTCGACGAGCCGTGCGCTGCCGTCCGCCCCGGCGAGCACGGGCGGCAGATGGCCCGCGCTGGACAGGGCACAGGTGCCGCGCTCCAGGTCGCACACGGCGTACACGCAGGTGGCGATGGCGTCGCCGAGCGAGCCGGCGATGTCGTCGAGGTGCCGCAGCAGTTCGGCGGGCGGCAGGTCCAGCCGGGCCAGCGCCCGCGTCGCCGTGCTCAGCTGCCCCATGATCGCGGCGGCCTGGACGCCCTTGCCCATCACGTCCCCGACGACGAGGCCGGTGCGCCCCGGCCCCAGCGGCAGCACGTCGTACCAGTCGCCGCCGACCTCGCTGAGGGCCGGTCGGTAGCGGGCGGCGATGTCGAGCCCCTCCCGCTGGGCGGGCGTGCTCGGGAGCAGGCTGCGCTGGAGGGTCAGGGCGGTGCCGCGCTCCCGGCCGTAGAGGCGGGCGTTGTCTATGCAGATCGCGGCGCGGGCGGCGAGTTCCGAGGCGAGCAACTGGTCCTGGTCGTCGAAGGGACGCTCGTTGACCGTCCGGTACAGCGAGAGCGTGCCGAGCACCTTGCCCCGGGCCATCAGCGGCAGCGCCAGGTAGGAGTGCGCCCCGGCCTCGTGCAGGGCCTGGGCGGCCCGCGCGTCCCGGGCGAGGCGCCGCAGCATCTTCGGATCCACGCGCTCGACGAGCACCGGGCGGGCCCGGCGGACGCACTGCGTGATGACCCGCGACGATCCGTACGTGGCCAGCTCGCCCACCGGATCGGCGGCGTGGATGGCGTCGGTGGGATAGCCGGCCGCGACGGCCAGCGCCCGGAACTCGGCGGGGGCGCCGCCCGACACGGGCGCGATGGTGCCGTGGGCCACGACCGACTCCAGGACGTCCACCGCCGCCAGGTCGGCCAGCTGCGGCACGACCACCTCGGCCAGTTCCCGGGCGGTCTGCCGGAGGTCGAGCGTGGTGCCGATCCGCACCCCGGCGTCGGCGATCACCGACAGGTGCTGGCGGGCCTGCGCGACCTCGGCCGAGGCCTGCTGGCGCTCGGTGACGTCCAGGACGGCCATCGCGAGGCCCAGCACCCGCCCGTCGGTGTCCTCGATGCGGTGGTACGACTCGGAGTAGGCGCGGTCCTGGGCGTCCGCCGCCGTACGGCCGATGGTCTGCTGGTCGAGCAGGGGCCTGCCGGTCTCCAGGACGTGCCGCATCCGGGCCTCGATGGCCGCCACGTCCAGGTCCGGTAGCACCTCGCCGATTCGGCGGCCCAGCACGGCCTCCTCGGGTACGCCGTTGATGCGCTCCAGCGCGGGGTTCACACCGACCCAGCGCAGGTCGTTGTCGAAGACGGCGATGCCGAGCGGGGTCTGGTTGACCAGGCTGTGCGAGAGGGCGAGGTCCCGCTCCACGTTCCGTACGGTCGTCGCGTCCGTGGCGAGGCCCAGCAGATGGGGCTGCCCCTCGCTGTCGAGGAGGCGCATCGTGCGGAACTCCACGGCGCGTTCCGTGCCGTCGCGGTGCCGCAGCGGGAAGACACCGGCCCACCGGGCACCGGAGCTGACCTGGGCGAACAGTTCCCTGCCGCGGTGGCGGTTCTCGGGTGCGACGAGGAGCGTGTCGGCGCGCTGCCGCAGGGCCTCCTCGGCGCTGTAGCCGAGGAGCTGCCCGATCTCGGGGCTCCACAGGGCGATGTGCCCGGTCCCGTCCAGGACCACGGCGGCGACCTTGAGCAGGTCCAGCAGCCCGCCGGGTGCGGCCGTGACGGCGTCGCGATCCGACGTCGCATACCCGTTCATGCGAGCCGCTCCCCTTCCGGCGCGGCAAAAGGTACCGCCAAGATCCGTTGCTCGGGCTGTCCGATGAGGTCACATTACGGTCGGAGGCGCGACACTGTCGCGCCGAAATGACAAAAAACCGAGGGTCCGTTCACCGAGAGAAGGAGTGGCGTCTTGAGCGACTGGATACTGCGGGAGAGCCTGGCCAGCGCATCGGGGACCGTGCGCTGGGACCGGTTCGGGGACCCGGGCGGCGAGCCGGTCGTGCTGCTGCACGGGACGCCGTTCTCGTCGTACGTGTGGCACGGGATCGCCCCGGCCCTCGCCGCCTCGGGATACCACGTGCACGTGTGGGACATGCCGGGCTACGGCACCTCCGAGATGCACCCGGACCAGGACATCTCGCTCGGCGCCCAGGGCCGCGTCTTCACCGAGCTGCTCGCCCACTGGGGGCTGCGGGAGCCGTCCGTCGTCGCGCACGACTTCGGCGGGTGCGTGGCACTGCGCGCCCACCTGCTGCACGGCGCCCGCTACCGGCGGCTCGCCCTGGTCGACCCGGTGGCCCTGGAGCCGTGGGGCTCGCCCTTCTTCCGGCTGGTCGGGGAGCACAGCCACGTCTTCGAGCAGCTGCCGGCCGCGCTGCACCAGGCCCTGGTGCGCGAGTACGTCACGTCCGCGAGCCACATCGGACTGCGCCCGGCCGCGCTCGACGCCCTGGTCCGGCCGTGGACGGGGCAGCGGGGCCAGGCGGCCTTCTACCGCCAGATAGCGCAGGCCGACCAGCGCTACACCGACGAGATCCAGCCGCTGTACCCCACGATCGATCTGCCGGTCACGGTCTGCTGGGCCACCGAGGACACCTGGATCCCCTTCGCCAAGGGACAGGAACTGGCCGCCCTGATCCCGGGCGCGCGGCTGGTGCCGGTCCCGGAGGCCGGCCACCTCGTCCCGCTGGACGCGCCGGCCCGGCTGACGAGCGAGGTTCTCGCCTTCCTCTCCCGCTGAACCATCAGGACCGCACAAAGTCCGACGGGGTCATTGCTTCGGTTGTGTTCGAGTCCTAGGGTGTGCCTGCTCAGCAGTTGCTCCGTCACCGTCAGTTGACACGATTCTCAACAGAAACACCCATCACGGGTGGGTAGTTGAGGACCGCACCTGACGTGCCCTCAGTCCGTGCAGCACCCTGTCGAACCGAGGAAGGCCACGGTCATGCCGCACCCCCACCCCACTCCCGCCGACCGGCCCGTCGTCAGCCGTCGTCGTCTGCTCGAGGGGGGCGCCGCCGTGCTCGGCGCGCTCGCCCTGTCCGCGTCGCCCGGCACGGCGTACGCGGCCGCCCGGCGCCCGGCGGCGGACGGCCCCCCGGAGTGGAACGACGGCCTGTCGGTGTACCGGGTGGGCACCGAGCCGCCGCACACCACGCTCATGCCGTACGCCGACCTCGGTCAGGCCCTGAAGGGCGACCGCACGCGCTCGCCGTACCGGCTGAGCCTCGACGGCACGTGGAAGTTCTCCTACGCCGACCGGCCCGACGACCGGGACCCGGACTTCCACCGCACCGACGTCGACGACTCCGGCTGGGACACCATCCCCGTGCCCTCCGCCTGGCAGCTGCACGGCTACGACTTCCCGATCTACGTCAACATCACCTATCCCTGGTGGGGACCCAACGGCGGCGGCGAGGACGCGCAGCCGCCGGCCGCCCCGACCCGCTACAACCCCGTCGGCCAGTACCGCCGTACCTTCACCGTCCCCCGCGACTGGAGAGGCCGGCGCACCTTCCTGCACTTCGAGGGCGTGAAGTCCGCCCACTACGTGTGGATCAACGGCGAACTGGTCGGCTACCACGAGGACTCCTACACCTCCGCCGAGTACGACATCACCCGCCACCTCAAGCCGGGCACCAACCAGATCGCCGTCGAGGTCTACCGCTACTCCGACGCGGAGTGGCTGGAGGACCAGGACATGATCCGGCTGAGCGGCATCTTCCGCTCGGTCCACCTGTACTCCACGCCCTCGGTGCACCTGCGCGACTTCAAGCTCGACACCCCGCTGGCCGACGGCTACACCTCCGCCGAGCTCAAGGTCACCGCCCACGTCCGGGACTACGGCGGCGAGGGCGCGGGCCGCTACACCGTCGAGACCCAGCTGTACGACGACCGCGGCCACGCCGTCTGGTCCCGGCCCCTGAGCCGGCCCGTCGACGTGCCCGACGGCGACGAGGCCACGGCCGAGGCGTCCAGAGCCGTCCCCTCGCCGAAGCTGTGGTCGGCCGAGCACCCGAACCTCTACACGGCCGTGCTGCGGCTGCGCGACCCGGCCGGCAAGGTCGTCGAGACCCTCTCGCACCGGGTCGGCTTCCGCGAGTTCGCGCTCAAGGACGGCCTGATGCGCATCAACGGCGAACCGGTGTCCTTCCGCGGCACCAACCGGCACGAGATGCACCCCGTCACCGGCTCGGCCCTCACCCGCGCGCAGATGGTCGAGGACATCCGGATCATCAAGCGGCTCAACATCAACAGCGTCCGCACCTCGCACTACCCCAACAGCCCGCTGTGGCTGGAACTCGCCGACGAGTACGGCCTGTACCTCGTCGACGAGACCAACCTGGAGACCCACGGCATCCGCGACAGGTACCCCGGCAGCGGCCACCCGGAGTGGACCGAGGCGTGCGTGGTGCGCGCCCAGAACATGGTCCACCGCGACAAGAACCACGCCTCGGTGGTCATCTGGTCCCTCGGCAACGAGGCCGGCGGCGGCACCACGTTCAACGCCATGTACGACTGGATCCGCTCCTACGACCCCACCCGCGTCATCCAGTACGAGGGCGACGACCGCCCGGGCATCAGCGACATCCGCTCCGAGATGTACGACAGCCCGCAGCGGGTCGAACAGCGCGCCAAGGACACCCGCGACACCCGCCCGTACGTGATGATCGAGTATTCGCACGGGATGGGGAACTCCAACGGAAACTTCAAGAAGTACTGGGACATCGTCCGCCGCTACGACGTCCTCCAGGGCGGCTGGATCTGGGACTTCGTCGACCAGTCCCTGAGCTGGCCCACCCCCACCCGCAAGCTGCTGACCGAGTCCGGCCCGGGCTCCCTGCGCGGCGAGATCATCGCGCCCGCCGGCACCTTCGACCGCGCCAAGGGCGTCTCCGGCGGCACCGTCTTCCCTCGCGACCCCGGTCTGGACCTCACCGGCTCCCTCACGCTGGAGGCCTGGGTCACCCCGGACGTGCCCTACGGCCACCAGCCCATCCTCGCCAAGGGCGACACCCAGTACGCCCTCAAGCAGACCAACAGGAACCTGGAGTTCTTCATCCACGGCGGCGGCCAGTGGGTCACCGCGAGCTGGGCGCTGCCCGACGACTGGACGGGCAAGGAGCACCACGTCGCCGGCGTCTTCGACGCGGACGCGGGCACCCTCACCCTGTACGTCGACGGCCAGGTGCGCGGCACCCGCACCACCACCCGGCGTCCCACCGACAACACCGCGTCCCTGGCGCTCGCCACCGACGTCGACAACCCCACCCGGGAGTTCAGCGGCACCATCCGCCGGGCCCGCGTCTACGCCCGCGCGCTCAGCGCCGCGGAACTGGCCTCCGACAGCCGCGGCCCGGACGACGAGGGCGTGCGGTTCTGGTTCGACGCCGCCACCGTCGGCTTCACCGAGAAGCGCCCGCGCGACAAGACGTTCCACGCCTACGGCGGCGACTGGGGCGACAACCCCAACGACGGCGCCTTCGCCGGGGACGGCATCGTCCTGCCCGACCGCAGGCTCACCGGCAAGTCCGCCGAGGTCAAGCAGATCTACCAGGCGATCAACGCCGCCCCGGCCTCCGGCGGCCCCGGCGCCGTCACCCTCACCAACGAGTACCTCTTCACCCGCCTCGACGAGTTCGACGGCCGTTGGTCCCTCGTCGCCGACGGCAAGGTGATCCAGCGCGGCCGGCTCACCCGCGAGCAGCTGAACGTCGCACCGCTGACCGCCAAGGACATCGACATCCCGGTCCGGCTGCCGGCGAAGCCCGCGCCCGGCACGGAGTTCTTCCTGCAGCTCTCCTTCACCACCAGGGAAGCCACCCCGTGGGCCAGGGCGGGCTTCGAGGTGGCCAAGCAGCAGCTCGCCCTGGACGCGGGCGCCCCGGCCGTGAAGCCGGCACCGCTCGGCAGCGTGCCCGCCCTGCGCCACACCGACGACGACACCGCCGTGACGGTCAAGGGCAAGGGCTTCTCCGTCACCGTCGACAAGAGCAGCGGCACCATCACCTCGTACGAGGCGGCCGGCACGCGCCTCATCAGCTCCGGGCCCGTCCCCAACTTCTGGCGGGCGCCCACCGACAACGACCGGGGCAACGGCCACCACATCCGCAACCAGGTCTGGCGCGACGCCGGGGCGAAGCGGAAGGTCGCGGACGTACGGGTGCGCCCGCTGAGCGACCGGGCCGTCGAGATCACCATCACGGGCACGCTGCCCACCGGCACCGAGTCCACGTTCAGCACGACCTACACGGTCTTCGGCAACGGCGAGATCAGGGTCGACAACACCCTGCACCCGGGCGCGGCGAACCTGCCGTACATCCCCGAGGTCGGCACCCTGCTGTTCCTGCCGCGCGGCCTGGACCGGCTGCACTACTACGGCCGCGGCCCCGAGGAGAACATGTGGGACCGCAACAACGCCACCGATGTGGGCCTGTACTCCGGCACCGTCTCCGACCAGTGGACCCCCTACCTGCGGCCCCAGGAGAACGGCAACAAGACCGACGTCCGCTGGGCCGCGCTGACGGACTCCGCCGGACGCGGACTGCTCGTCTCCGGTGAGCCGCTGCTGGAGGTCAACGCCTCGCACTTCACCCCCGAGGACCTGTCGGTGGGCGCCCGCCACGACTACCAGCTCACCCCCCGGGACGCGGTGGTCCTGCGGGTCAACCACCGGCAGACGGGCGTCGGCGGGGACGACAGCTGGGGCGCGCACCCGCACGACGAGTTCAAGCTGTTCGCGAACCGCGACTACGCGTACACCTACCGGCTGCGCCCCCTGACGGACGTGACCGACGCGATGGCGCTCTCGCGCCGCCCGACAGCGGCCCAGTAGGCGCAGCGGACCGGGACACGGCCGGGGAGCGGATACGGCTCCCCGGCCGTGCGCCGTCCGGGCGGCCTACCCGCCGCCGCACCCGGGCCGCCGCGGCGACCGCCGCCGGACCCGCCGCCAGCAGCACGGCCAGAGCCCCGTACCCGTACGTCAGCGTCGTCGCCGCGGCCACCCCGGCGACGAGCAACGGGCCGCCCGCGTCGCCCAGTTCCCGCCCGAGCTCGGCGGCGCCCATGGTCTGGCCGAGGCGTTCCCGCGGGGTGGACGAGGCCAGGGCCGCGAAGCCGAGCGGGGTGATCAGACCGGTGCCCGTGCCGATCAGGGCGGCGGCGAGCAGGAGCCCCGCCAGGCCCGGCAGCATCGCCGCGGCGAGACCGGCCGCCGTGAGCAGCAGGCCGGCGGTGAGCCCGGCGCGCGGGGTGATCCGGCCGGTGTCCAGGGCCCGCCCCGCACGCGGCTGGACGACCGCCGCGCAGGCCGCCAGCACCGACACCGCGGCCCCCGTCGCCACCGTGCCCAGCCCGGCCGCCGCACCCGACACCGGCAGGAAGCCCACCCCGACCGACAGCGCGGCCGTCGCTCCGGCCAAAGCCGCCGTCGGGCCCAGGAACACCGGGTCGGCCAGCCGCCGCGCCAGGTCCAGCACGGTCTGCCGGGCCCGGGGGAGGGGCGCCACGACGGGCACGGCCACCAGCGCCCACACGGCGACCCCGGCACCCAGCCCCGCCAGCACCCAGAACAGCAGCCGCAGCCCGCCCGCCCACACCAGCAGCCCGCCGAGCAACGGGCCGAGCGTGTAGCCGACCGACTTGTGGAAGCCGTAACTCCCGAACGCCCGCCCGTGCTTCGCCGCCGGGTTCAGCCGGGCCACCAGGGCGGCGGCCGCCGGGGAGAACGCCGAGGCCGCCGCGCCCTGCCCGAGCCGGGCGGCCCACAGCCACCCCGGGGAGCCGGCCAGGGCGTACAGCGCGGACGCGGCGGCGAAGGCCAGCAGACCGCCCAGCAGCACGGGCCGCGCCCCCACCCGGTCGGCCAGCGTGCCGAACACCGGCTTCAGCAGCACCTCCGCCCCGTCGTACAGCGCCAGCAGCCCGCCGAGGACCAGCAGCGAGGTGACCGCGTCGGCGCCGGAGCCGCCCAGGTTCGCGGCGATGCCGTGCGCGCCGAAGGCGGTGGTGAAACCGGCCGCGTACAGCGGCCACATCCGGCGCGCGGACGCCGGGGGCGTCTCACTCCGCGGTGTCACTGATGCCCAGGCGCAGGTGCTCCACGTGGTACACCGCCTGGTCGAGCAACTCGGCCACATGGTGGTCGTGCAGCGCGTACACGACCGAGCGGCCCCGCCGCTCGCCCACCACCAGGCCCAGGTTCCGCAGCAGCCGCAGCTGGTGCGAGCAGGCCGACTGCTCCATGCCCACCTCGGCGGCCAGCTCCGTGGCCGGCAGCGGGCCCTCCCGCAGCCGCGCCAGGATCAGCAGCCGGGACGGTGTGGACAGGGCCTGGAGCGTGGTGGCGACCTTCGCGACGTTGTCCGCGTCCAGACGTACGCGCTCGGCTGCGTCCTGCGCGGGGATGACGGCTCCATGACCCATGACGTCATCGTACCGGCCCCGCACGAACACATGAATGAATCTTCATCTGTACTTGCCGGGGGTGCTGCACGATCAGGTCGATGTCGGATTCTCGCCAGACCCCGGCCCGCCGGTCCCCGATGCTGGACGCATGCAGATGGGGATGCACACCGACACCGAGCGCTGCGTGCGCGCGGTCCAGTCCAAGGACGCGCGGTTCGACGGATGGTTCTTCACGGCCGTCCTGACGACCCGCATCTACTGCCGGCCCAGTTGCCCGGTGGTGCCGCCCAAGCCGGAGAACATGGTCTTCCACCCGAGCGCGGCGGCCTGCCAGCAGGCCGGGTTCCGGGCCTGCAAGCGCTGCCGGCCCGACACCAGCCCCGGCTCCCCGGAGTGGAACGTGCGCGCCGACCTCGTGGCCCGCGCCATGCGGCTGATCGCCGACGGTGTCGTGGACCGCGAGGGCGTGCCCGGCCTCGCCGGCCGGCTCGGCTACAGCACCCGGCAGGTCGAACGCCAGCTGCTCGCCGAGCTGGGCGCCGGTCCTCTCGCGCTCGCCCGCGCGCAGCGCGCCCAGACGGCCCGGCTGCTCATCGAGACCACGGCCCTGCCGATGGCGCAGATCGCCTTCGCCGCCGGCTTCGCCTCGATCCGCACCTTCAACGACACGGTCCGCGAGGTCTTCGCCCTGTCCCCGAGCGAGCTGCGGACCCGGGCGCCGAAGCGGAGCACCGGCGCCACCGCGGGCGCCCTGACCCTGCGCCTGCCGTTCCGCGCCCCCCTCAACCTCGACAACCTCTTCGGCCACCTGGCCGCGACCGCCGTACCCGGCGTGGAGGAGTGGCGGGACGGCGCCTACCGGCGCACGCTCCGGCTGCCCTACGGCCACGGCATCGCGGCCCTCACCCCGACCCCCGACCACATCGCCTGCCGCCTCACCCTCAGCGACCTGCGCGATCTGACCGTCGCCATCAGCCGCTGCCGCCGCATGCTCGACCTGGACGCGGACCCGGTCGCCATCGACGACCAGCTGCGCGCCGACCCGGTCCTCGCCCCCCTGGTCGACAAGGCGCCGGGCCGACGCGTGCCGCGCACGGTCGACGAGGCGGAGTTCGCCGTCCGGGCCGTGCTCGGCCAGCAGGTCTCCACCGCCGCCGCCCGCACCCACGCGGCCCGCCTGGTCACCGCGCACGGCGACCCGGTCGACGACCCCGAGGGCGGCCTCACCCACCTGTTCCCGTCCCCCGAGGCACTCGCGGCGGTGGACCCCGAGTCGCTGGCCATGCCCCGCACCCGCCGCGCCACCCTCACCACCCTGGTCGGCCGGCTCGCCGACGGCTCCCTCCGGCTGGGCGTGGAGAGCGACTGGCCGCAGACCCGCGACCTGCTCCTCGCCCTGCCCGGCTTCGGCCCCTGGACGGCCGACGTGATCGCCATGCGCGCCCTCGGCGACCCCGACGCCTTCCTCCCCACCGACCTCGGCGTCCGCCGCGCCGCCCGGGACCTGGGCCTGCCCTCGACCCCGGCCGCCCTCACCGCCCGCGCGGCGGCCTGGCGGCCCTGGCGCGCCTACGCCGTCCAGTACCTCTGGGCGACCGACAGCCACCCCATCAACTTCCTTCCGGAATAAGGACGTTCATGAAGCAGCACACCGTGACCGACAGCCCGTACGGCCCCCTGACCCTCGTCGCCGACGACGGCGTCCTGTGCGGCCTCTACATGACCGGGCAGCGCCACCGCCCGCCGCAGGAGAGCTTCGGCCCGCGCGACGACACCCTCTTCGCGCGGGCGGAGGAAGAACTGCGGGCCTACTTCGCGGGCGAGCTGGAGGAGTTCACCGTCGAACTGCGCCTGACCGGCACCCCGTTCCAGCGCACCGTCTGGGATCAGCTGCGCCGCATCCCGTACGGCGAGACCCGCACCTACGGCCAGCTCGCCGAGGCCCTCGGCACCCCCGCCGCCTCCCGCGCGGTCGGCCTCGCCAACGGCCGCAACCCCGTCGGCATCATCGTCCCCTGCCACCGCGTCATCGGCGCGAACGGCAGCCTGACCGGCTACGGCGGCGGCCTGGAGCGCAAGCAGCGCCTGCTGGACTTCGAGCGGGGCGCCGCACTCTTCGCGTGAACGACCGCCCGACGCCCAGCCGGTGCTCTCAGGCAGCGAGGCCGCGCAGCAGCTCCGGCAGGGCCGTGCCGATCGGCTCGCGGACGATCTCGTCGGCGAGGTCGTCGTACGGCGTCGGCTCCGCGTTGACGATGATCAGGCGGGCGCCGTGGTCGGCGGCGACACCGGCGAGGCCGGCGGCGGGCTGCACCTGGAGGCTCGTGCCGACGGCGACGAACACCTGGCAGGCCTTGCTGATGGCGGCCGCCTCGCCGAGGACGACGGGGTCGAGCCGCTCGCCGAACATCACCGTCGCCGACTTCAGGATCCCGCCGCACTCAAGGCACGGCGGGTCGTCCTCACCGGCCTCGACCCGCGCCAGCGCGTCCTCCATGGAGCCGCGCGCGTGGCAGCCGGTGCACACGACACCGCGCGCCGTGCCGTGCAGTTCGAGCACCTTGCGGTCGGGCATCCCGGCGAGCTGGTGCAGCCCGTCCACGTTCTGCGTGATCACCCGCACCGGCACCCCGGACCGCTCCAGCTCGGCCACCGCGCGGTGCCCGGCGTTGGGCTCGGCCCGCAGCGTGTGGTTCTCGCGCCGCATCCGCCAGGAGCGGCGGCGGATCTCCGGGTCGCCCATGTAGTACTCGTACGTGACGAGCTTCTCGGCCTCCGGGTCCCGCCGCCACAGCCCGTTCGGCCCGCGGTAGTCCGGGATCCCGGAGTCCGTGCTGATACCGGCACCGGTGAGAAGCGCGACGAGTGGCTTGGCCATGCCACCGAGCGTAGGCCGGGCCCCGCCGGGGTTGCGAGCGGATATCGAGCGGTGGCGGCCCGGGCGGGGCCGGTCAGGACACCCGGTGGCCGTTCTCCAGCTCCGCCGGGCCCGAGCCGTCCGCCAGCACGTCCAGCCCGGTCAGCACCCGGCGGCCGAGGGCGCCCGGCAGGTACTCGGCCAGCTCCTCGCGCGGGACCAGCCGCCAGGAGAGCAGCTCCTCCTCCTGGAGGCGGATCGCCTTGAGGTCGTCCTCGCCGAGCACCCCGCCGTCGTACAGGTACGCCACGAGCGGCGGACGGCCGGTGCCGTGCACCCAGTCGACCGCCAGCAGCCGGCCGAGCTCACGGTCCAGGCCGATCTCCTCGGCGGTCTCGCGACGCGCGCCCTGCCGCGGGGTCTCGCCGTCGTCGGACTCGACGGTGCCGCCCGGCAGCGCCCAGCCCTCCCGGTAGTTGGGTTCGACGAGCAGGACACGGCCCTCGCCGTCCCGGAACAGCGCGGCGGCACCGGCCAGGACGCGCGGCAGGGAGGCGATGTAGGCGGCGAAGTCAGGAGTGGTGGTCATCGATGCAGGGTAACCACCGGCCCGGCCTCATCCGCACGGGAAGACGTAGCTGGACTTGTAGTTGATGTAGAGGTTGCCGGCGGACGAGCCCATCTTCGCGGTCACCGGGGCGCAGGCGAAGCTGGAGACGTACACCGGGCCCGCGTACTCGCTGAAGTTGCCCGAGTCGGGGTCGCAGGCGGTGCCGCCGACCTTGCAGACCTGCACGTACATGTACTGTGCCCGGCCGACGTTGTTGTCGAGGATGACGCAGCCCTTGCCGCCGTTCTCGTAGGAGAACAGCGTGGCCAGACGCTCGCTCGGCTCGGTGCCGAGGGGCAGCGGGATCGCCTTGCGCAGGGTGTAGCCGCTGCCGCGCAGTGCCGAACCGGAAGGCCGCCCCGACCGCCCAGACCGGCCCGTGAATGGCCGGTTCGCAGGCGTCAGGCCGCGGACGCCGCCAGACGCACCGTCCGCTCCGCCAGCTCGCTGATCCGCACCCCGTCGAAGCCGAAAACCGCGCTGCGGACCGTGTCCTCCAGGGGCGCCTTCCACTGGTCCGGGATGGCCGCCGCCCCGCCGAACACGCCCGCGACGGAACCGGCCGTCGCACCGTTGGAGTCGGTGTCCAGGCCGCCGCGGACGGTCAGGGTGATGGTCCGGGTGAAGTCGCCGTCGCCGTAGAGCAGGCCGGCGGTGAGGACGGCCGCGTTCGGGACGGCGTGGATCCAGCCCATCCCGCTGGTCTCCTCGGAGAGCGTGGTGAGCGTGTCCTCCCAGGACATCCGGGCCTCGTGCAGGGAGGTCACCCGCCGTACCGTGCGGGCCAGGCGGCTGCTCGCCGGAATCACGGCGAGGGCCTCGTCGACGGCGTGCCGCACGGTGGGCGCCGTGAACGCCGCCGCGATCAGCGCCGCCGCCCACATCGCCCCGTAGACGCCGTTGCCGGTGTGCGACAGCACCGCGTCCCGCCGGGCCAGCGAGGCGGCCCGGCGCGGCACGCCCGGGCAGGTCCAGCCGTAGATGTCGGCCCTGATCAGCGCACCGATCCACTCCTGGTACGGATTGTCGTACGTCGCCGTCAGCGGCGGCTTGAGCCCGCCCGCGAGGTTGCGGTACGCGGCGCGCTCGGCGGTGAACGTCTGGAGGTAGGGCAGCCGCAGCAGCCACAGGTCGCCGACCTGCTCGGTGCTGAAGCCGAAGCCGTGGGTCTCCAGAAGGTCCAGGCCGAGGATCGCGTAGTCGACGTCGTCGTCACGGCAGCTGCCGTGGATGCGGCCGCGGACGCACTGGCGCCATTCGGGGCGCAGCGCGATTTCCAGGTCGCCGGTGGGCTCGGGCAGGTAGTCGGTCAGGGGCAGGGCGGCGGCCTGTCTGAGGTATCGGTCGATGCGCTCGCGCGTCCAGAGCTCGCCCTGCTCGACCGGTTTGCCCAGCATGTTTCCCGCGATGCGGCCCGTCCAGCCGCCGAGGATGCGGTCGGCCAGTGCCGTCTCGTTGTCGACGAGGGTCATGCATGTCGTCTACCCGTTTCCCGCAGAGTGCCCAAGGGGCGAGGACCCTCAGGTCCATGGGATGGGCACGGGCTGACGGCGGGGGCGTCCTCCGGTTAAGGTCGCTGCGGCGCGACTGGCCTTGACGTGCGTGAGGGCCCGGAGAGCAAGGGGAGTGCAAGTGGCGGACGCTGCAGGGAGCGGCACCCGGAGGACGCGGCGGGTGCTCGTCGCCGCGGACAAGTTCAAGGGGTCGCTGACGGCCGTGGAGGTCGCCGAGCGGGTGACGGCCGGGCTGCGCCGGGTCGTGCCGGACCTGGAGGTCGAGGCGCTGCCCGTCGCCGACGGCGGTGACGGGACGGTGGCCGCGGCGGTCGCGGCCGGGTTCGAGCGCCGGGAGGTGCGGGTCGCCGGCCCCCTCGGCGACGAGGTGACGGCGGCGTTCGCGCTGCGCGAGGGCACCGCGGTCGTCGAGATGGCCGAGGCCAGCGGACTCCAGCGGCTGCCCGCCGGGGTCTTCGCACCGCTCACGGCGTCCACGTACGGCTCCGGCGAGCTGCTGCGGGCCGCCCTGGACGCGGGTGCCCGCACGATCGTCTTCGGGGTCGGCGGCAGCGCCACCACGGACGGCGGCGCCGGGATGCTGTCGGCGCTGGGCGCCCGGTTCCTGGACGCGGACGGGGAGCCGGTGCCCCCGGGCGGCGGCGGTCTCGCCGAGCTGGCGACCGCGGACCTGTCGGGCCTCGACCCACGCCTCACCGAGATCGCATTCATCCTCGCGAGCGACGTGGACAACCCCCTGACCGGCCCGAAGGGCGCACCCGCGGTCTACGGCCCGCAGAAGGGCGCCTCCCCGGACGACGTGGCCGCCCTGGACGCCGCCCTGGCGCACTTCGCGGAGGTGCTTCAGGGCCCGGCCGGTCCGGAGGCCGCCGAGTACGCGGCCGCCCCGGGCGCGGGTGCCGCCGGCGGCATCGGCTACGGCGCCCTGCTGCTGGGCGCCGGTTTCCGCCCGGGCATCGAGGTCATGCTCGACGTCCTGGGCTTCGCCCCCGCGCTGGACGGCGCCGAGCTGGTGATCACCGGCGAGGGCTCCCTCGACGAGCAGACCCTGCACGGCAAGGCCCCGGCCGGGGTCGCCGCCGCCGCCCGTGCCGCCGGCAAGGACGTCGTCGCGGTCTGCGGCCGCCTCGCCCTGCCCCCGGAGGCCCTGGGCCGGGCGGGAATCCGCCGGGCCTACCCCCTGACGGACGCGGAGCCGGACGTCGCGAAGTGCATCGCGGAGGCGGGCCCGATCCTGGAACGCGTGGCGGAGCGCATCGCCAAGGACTTCCTGACCTGAGCCGGGCGGCCTCGCGGCCACCCGGCACCTGCGCCTCGACCGGCTCGGGCGTCGGGTCGGTGACGCCCTGGTCACCCGAGAGGTCGCTGTCGTC